>NZ_VKHP01000376.1 GCF_010811875.1 Bradyrhizobium uaiense | reverse complement strand
CCGAGACCGATATTGCCGCCGACGAAATAGCCCTTGAGGTTGGTGCCGCCGAGACCGAAGTCGGAATCTGCGAAGGCATCGATGGTGGCATCCGACTCGAGGTACTTGTAGCCGGCGTGGACGTTCCAATCCCAGAGATGCTTGATCTCCCTGTCGCCGACGGTGACGCGGCCCAGCCAACCCTGGTTGCCGCCGTTGAACGGGCCGGGCGTGTTGCCGCCGTCCTGGCTTGCCGCACGGTTGTTCATCAGAACGCCGTAAGTCGCCGCAGCGGCATTCATCAGAGAACGGCTGAACGCGGTGTTGTTGACGTACTCGCCGTCGAGCACGATGTGGGTCGGGTGGAAATGTCCGAGATCGAGCTGTCCGCTGACAACCACCGGGCGATACTGGCTGACCAGTCCGAAATACTGGTACTGAAAGTTCTGGCCGCCGTTGTTGCCGATCCCGGGGGCATCGGCGATGATGTTACGCAGCGGGAAGTAGGTGTTTCCCTTCTGCGCAAAGGAGGGCCGGGTTATGTCGGTATTGCAGACGTCGACTGCCGACTCGACGATGCAGGGAGCGGAGCGCTGGCCCTGCACATTGTCGAAGTCGTAATAGGCGACGCCGAAGCGGAACGCATATTCCGGGCTGAAGCGGGCATTGAAGCCGACCTGGCCTCCGAACATCCACTTGTCGTGGCTCGCGAATTTGGTCGGCGCCCCGGTGACCGGGTCTCCCAGATTGATTCCGGCGTTGAAATCGGTGTTGTAGATCGGGAATGCGCCGGCCACCGCGAACGGCGTGAAGCCTTCCCATACCTCGTGCTTGGCCTGAACGGCGACGCCATCGAAGCCGAGATCCCTGTACCAGACGAGATCGGTCGGCGACCAGAACGGGTTGTCGAAACGGCCCGCGGACAGGCTCAGATCGCCGTTCCAACCCTGCCAGTTGATGTAACCGCGATCCAGCCAGAGCGAGTATTTCGAGAAGTTGCCCCCGCTGGCACCAAACGTCTGGTTGGTCGACACCGGTGAGTTGTTTTCGCCGGTCGCGATGCGCAGGCCGGCCGTGAACCCGTAGAGCAGGTCCGCTTCCATGCCGAGCCGGCCGCGGAACCGGAACTGATTGCGGTCCTGCGTGGCATCATAGGTCGGTCCGAAATAAGGGTTCGAGGCCAACGAAACGTCATACGGCGAGCCGGTGTTGATGGCGTTGAAGTTGGCGGCGCCGGCCTGGTCGTTGCCGGTCGGAAAATAGTTGCCCTGATAGCGCACGCGCGCATCGCCGTAGAAGCGGATGCGTTGCGCCCACTCCGGGTAAGTTCCGGGCGACGCCCAGTTCTCTTTCTGCGCCTTGGCCATCACCTCCTGCTTAATCTCTTCCCGTAACTGTCTTTTGACGACTTCGGGAACGTAGGTGACGTGCCTGGTGCCGGGCGGCTGCGCCGCCGCCGCGGCGGCGGTTGCGGCCTTGGTGGCGTCGTCGGCCTTGGTCGTGGCGTCCTTGGCGGCCTGGCGGGAGACATAGGCCTCGTCCTCGGCCTGCTTGATCAGCGCCTGGGCCTGGTCTTCCTTGAGCACGCCCTGCTGCACCAGCAGATTGACGAGATTGACGGTGGCGTTCGACGATGTCGGCTTGGTGCTCGACACTTTCGGCTTCCTGACATCGGTCTTGGCATCGGTCCGCTTCGCCGCGGCGGCGGGGGCCTGGTCGGCGGCCTGATCCGCAGTCTGGCCCACGGCTGGCGTTGCGCAGGCGAGCGCGCTCAGCGACACCGCAAGCGGCAACGCGCGCCATTCTGCGTGAGCTCGTTTCTTAAACATCAGTCCCCCAGTTCTCACTCGCACATTTCAGTTCAAAGGTTGGTCGTTTGGTTGGTATCGTCAGCTCGGCCGTCGCGCAGTTACGCGCGTGACCACCGGCATCGGCATGTCCTTGGGTGGTGGTTCGCGCAGCGTGAGGCTGCCGATCACCTCGTTGCGCAGCGCCGCGTCGATCTCGGGATTGCCGGAGGACGGCGTCAGGACCACGCGGGTGACGTGACCGGAGCCATCGACCCACAGCCGCACCTGGATCTGCGTGGCCATGTTGCGCGTCTTCGGATTGGCGCGGATCGCCGCCTCGACCTGCGAGGTGATGATCGTGGTGTACCAACCCCAGCGGCTGCCACCGCCGCCGCCTCCGCCATACGGGCTGCCGCCGGGCTTGCCGCCGAGATTAAACAGATCGCCGGGGCCCGTCGGCTTGGCATCAAGCGACAGCGGGCCGGGCGGCTCGTCGTTCTTGGCGTCCTTGGCGGGCTCATCCTTCGGCTTGTCGACCGGCTTCTCTTCCTTGAACTCGGGCTCCGCCATCTTGGGCTGCTCGATCATCTTCTGCTCGGGCTGCGGCTGTGGCGGCGGAGGTGGAGGCGGCGGCGGCAGCGTCACGTTGACGATGGTGAGATCGCGCACCTGACGCGGCGGCGGCAGGTCGTCGTGGCCGAGAAAGAAATAGACGATGCCGCCAAGGAACAGTGCGACCAACGCCACCACCGAGCCGTAGCGCAGCAGCGCATTGCGCTCGCCCTTCCCGGCCGCCGACTTGCGGGCAGGGGCCGGCGTGGCGGTTGCGGGAGCAACGGCAACATCGTGATCTTCAGCGGACGGCGTGGCACGCGCGGCCTGCGCGCTCTGGTCCCGCATCGGCGCGTTCATGGCGCGGCCTCCGTCGAGGCGCGCTCGGCCAGCCTCTCATTGACGTATTGCGTGACGAAGCGGGCGAGTGCGTCGAAATCCGTGGTCTTCAGGATGACCTTGGTGTCGGGGCCGGCTTCGATCGCGGCCTGAAACGTCCCGATCTCGCTCAGATAATCCACATAGGCTGCCGCATCGATCGAGAGCCGGGCCCACGGGCTCCGCGAGATCGTCAGCCGCAGCGGGTTGTCTGCGAGCTCCCGGCCCGCGACGTGGCGCCGGAGCACGTCGGCGAGCTTGACCAGCAGAGCCTCGCCATGGATGGGAAACGGCAGGACCTCGCCGGCCGCTTGTTCGTGCAACGTCGGACTGGACGGCCCGGAGCCGGCCGAACTCGATACCGTCTCCACCGGCACCGCACGGCCGCGGTCTGCGACATCGCAGCCGGGATCGCAACCGGGATCGAATGATCGCATCACGTCGCTCAGCCACGACCGCAGCGTCCGGCGCTCGGCAAGTGGAAAGGGTGTTGGCTGCGTGAACATGGCGTCGCTTCCCGGCTGGCTCACTTCACGAGCGGCTTGGTGGCGAGCCCGACTTGGCTCAGGCCGATGCGGCTGAGCAGATCGAACACGTCCATCACGCTCTGGTATTGCGCCTGCGCATCGCCGCGCAGCACCACGGGAAATTCCGGCGTCAGGGCCTTCTGCTGGATCAGCCGCTGCTCGAGCTCGGCCAATGTCACCGGGATGGTGTCGAGGAAGATCTTGCCGTCATTGGCGACCGTGATCGCCTTGGTGGTCTGGGTCGCAAGGCTCGGCGCCGCCGAGGCCTTCGGCAGATTGACCTTCTGTCCCTGCACGGTCGCCGTCGTCATGATGATGAAGATCACCAGCAGCACGTAGGCGAGGTCCAACATCGGCGTGATGTTGATGTCGTCATACGGTTTGGAATCGGCCTGGATTTGCATCGCCGTTACTCCGCGGCGATGCGGTGTTCGATCGGGTCCGGCCGATCAGCGGAATAGAATTCCGCCATCTTGGTCACGAACTCGTCGACGAAGACCTGAATGTCGTTGGTCAGGTCCTTGATCCGCGAGATCAGGTAATTGTAGCCGAACAGCGCCGGGATCGCGACGCCGAGACCGGCGACGGTTGCCACCAGTGCCGCGGCGATGCCGGGTGCGATCGCATTGACGTTGACGTCGCCGCTGGCCGCGATCGCCGCGAAGGTGATCATGACGCCGACCACGGTGCCGAGCAGGCCGAGGAACGGTCCGCCCGAGATCGCGATCGTGAGCACCACCATCAAGCGATTGAGCCGCTGCATCTCCTTGACGACGCCGCTATCGAGCGCCGCACGGATCGCCGCAATCGAGACCGCCGACAGCACCGGCGCGCGCTGCGAATTGCTGCCCCCGAAGCGGTGGCGGATTTCCGCAGCACCGATGTGATAGATGCGATAGAGCGAGGACGAGCGCATCATCTTGGCGTCGGCTTCGGTGAGACGTCCGCCCAGCGTCGAGATGTCGTCGGCATCGCCGCGATCCAGCATGGTGAGATCGGCGGCGATCTCGCGGAAGCCCTTCATGAACTGGGCGTTCGCCTTGGCCTGCTTGCTGAGATACGAGGCTCTGTCGAACATCACCACCCAGCTGATCGCAGCCATGATCAGGAGAATGCCGATCACCACCCAGCCGTCGAGCGTCACCGACTTCAGGATCACCGCGAAGTAGCCGGACAGCCAGCTTGCAGTCTCCTCGTCGACGCTGAAGGCCATCAGCTTGGCCTGGTCGGGACCCTGCCCGATCGCCATCACCTTGATCAGTCCGGCCGAGCGCGCGACCTTGCTGATCTGCAATTCGTCGATGTCGCCGACGAAGCCGGCCATGGCGGCGACAGGCGCCGGTGCCGGCGTTGCTGCTGGCTCCGGCGTCGCCGCGGGCGCGGCTCCACCGTCCGCAGCCGACGCATCAGGGGGCACTGATGGTGTTGCTGCGGACGGGGCCGTCGCAGGCGCGATCGGAGAAGCGCTGGAGGTCGACGAGTCCCCTCCGATCAGGCCAGCAGTATTGAGAGCCGGCAGGCTTGCGCTGAGCGCGGCGTAGGATACGCCGTCGAGATAGAGCGTGACCTGGCCGTTTGCCGCAACGACCGCGACGTGATGCCAGCTGCTGGCCGCCTCCGCTGCTCCGGCGGTCGAGCGCTGCACGGAGCCCGCACTGGTGACTTCGACAAACGGGCTGCCGTTGTCGACACCGATCACCAGTGCGTTGGCGCCGTCACGCCGGCTGAACAGCGCAGCATTTGGCTGCAGCGCAGCCGGCTTGATCCAGGCCGACCAGGTCAGCGCCGCGCCATCCGCCCAGGTGAACGACGGCGAGGCCGGCACGGTCACCGGCGCGCGGCCGTCGAGTCGCAAGCCGGTCCCGATCAGCGAGCCGTCCGCCGGCTGGCCGACGCTCTGGGAGTTGTTGGCCCATACCGAGGAATCGATCGCGGGCGTGCCGCGCTCGTTGAAGTGATAGACCGTCAGGGTATCCGGATCGTAGGTGCCCTTGGGATCGCTGGTGGCGAGCGCTTTCTTGTTGCCGTAATAGAGCCAGATGTCGGTCCGCGCGCCCGGCGCAAGGTTCGGCACCGCGACCCAGACCAGGCCTTCGCCAAGCAGGGAATCGAACTTCTCGATGTGATGCTTGAGCGGCGTCTTGTCGTCACCGGCGACGAAGCGCAGATCGCTGCCGTCATCCTTTGCCGAGCTGAAGCGGAAATTCCCGACATGCAGGCGGACCAGCATGGGCGTCGTTCCGATCGGGTCGGTGACGTTGGCGCCGGACGCGCTGGCATCGATCGTGATCTTCTTGCGCAGCGACCATTCGTCGTTCCACCAGGCATTCGCCGGCGCGAACGACGCCGCCAGGGCGACGAGCCCGAACAACAATGCCGTCGCTGTTTTCGCAATGCCTCGCCGCAGCGCCGGCCGGCGCGTGCGTCGCTCGAGAGTAAGACCCATCCCCATCAGAATTCACCCCAAATTCGGAAGTTCACGCGCGGACTGTTTGCGTGCGTGTATTGTTGAGCAACCCCAGGCACGGATAGCGCGACCATGCCGTTGAAATATTCGAAGGACTTGAACCGCGTGCCGATGCCGTAGCTCCATTCGACGAATGACGATTGCTGATCGACCAGCGGCTGCTGGATCGACGCGTAGCCGGCGTCAAAGAACGTGAAGAAGCGCCAGTCGTTGAAGGTGACGAAGCGCGGCTTGCCGTCGCCGGTTTCGCTCTTGAGCTCGCCCTGCAGCATGCCGCCGACATTGGGCGTGCGCAGCTCGAAATTGGCGACTGCGCCGTTGTCGCCGAGCACCTCGGATTCGAGGTAGCCGCGGACGGTATCGAGACCGCCGAGGCTGAACTGCTCGCTCGAGACCAGCGGCCCGTCGGCAATCTGCCCCTGCACCTTGCCGTAGAGCTGGAAGCCTTCGGGCAGCTCCTGGGTATGCGAGACGTCGAGGTTGAGGTGGGTGAAGCTCGGC
>NZ_VKHP01000375.1 GCF_010811875.1 Bradyrhizobium uaiense | reverse complement strand
CTGGCCCAGCGCCGGACCGCGCTGGCCAGGCTGTCGCGCCGCGGCGTCGGCGACAAGCCGATGATCGTGCTGACCACGGGCAACGCGGCCGTGCAGCGGGTGCCGGCGCGCGATCAGGTCGCAGCGCAGGCGCTGTCGGTCGCGCCGGGCAATGTGGTGCCGATGGACTCGGTCGTCGCCTGGCTCGAGCACAACGGCTACACGCGGTCATCCACCGTGCGCGAGCCCGGCGAATACGCCGTACGCGGCGGCATCCTCGATCTTTTTCCGGCCGGCCTCGACCAGCCGGTGCGCTTCGACTTCTTCGGCGACAGCCTGGAATCGATCCGCACCTTCGATGCCGAAACCCAGCGCACGCTGCTCGACATGCGCGGGCTCGATCTCGTGCCGGTCTCGGAATTCCAGCTCACCACCGAAACCATCCGGCGTTTCCGCATGGGCTACGTCGCAGCGTTCGGCGCGCCGGAGCGCGACGACCAGCTCTATGAGGCGGTCTCCGAGGGACGGCGTCATCCCGGCATGGAGCACTGGCTGCCGCTATTCCAGGAGCGGATGGACACGCTGTTCGATTATCTCGACGGCGCCACGATTGCGATCGAGCCGCAGGGTGAGGACGCCGCGCGCGAACGCTTCACGCAGATATCGGACTATTACGACGCGCGGCGCGAAGCGCTGGAGCATCCAGGCAGCGGCGCGATCTACAAGCCGCTGCCGCCGGACAGACTGTATTTGACCGAAGCCGAATGGACCAGGCTGCTCGGTGAGGTGCCGCTGGCACGGCTGACGCCGTTTGCAGTGCCGGAAGGCACGGCAGACATGTTCGACGCCGGCGCGCGGCAGGGCCGCAACTTCGCGCCGGAACGTGCCGACACTAACGTCAACGTGTTCGAGGCCGTGGTCGGCCATATCGGCGCGCTGCAGTCGCAGCGCAAGAAGGTCATCGTCGCGCTGTGGAGCGAAGGCTCGCGCGATCGCATGGGCGCGATGCTGCGCGACCACAAGCTGCTCAACACCACCAGCGTCAACACCTGGCGGATCGTGCAGGCGACACCGCGCAACGAGACCATGCTGGCCGTGCTCGGCATGGAGTCCGGCTTCGAGACCGACGAATTCGCCGTCATCAGCGAGCAGGATATTCTCGGCGACCGGCTGGTGCGGCCGCGCAAGGCGAGCCGCAAGCTCGACAATTTCATCTCGGAGGTGACGAGCCTTGCGACCGGCGATCTCGTGGTGCACGTCGAGCACGGCATCGGCCGGTTCGTGGGCTTGCAGACGCTGGAAGTCTCCGGTGCACCGCATGACTGTCTCGAGCTGCATTATGCGGCGGAGACAAAACTGTTCCTGCCGGTCGAGAACATCGAGCTGTTGTCGCGCTACGGCTCCGACAGCGCCAATGTCGAGCTCGATCGCCTGGGTGGCGGCGGCTGGCAGGCGCGCAAGGCCAAGCTCAAGAACCGCATCCGCGAGATCGCGGGCGAATTGATCAAGATCGCCGCCGAGCGGCAGTTGCACGAGGCGCCGAAATTCCCGCTGCAACCGCACGTCTATGACGAGTTCTGCGCACGCTTCCCCTATGAGGAGACCGAGGATCAATTAGGGGCCATCACCTCGACCTTGAATGACCTCGAAATCGGCCGCCCGATGGATCGGCTGATCTGCGGCGACGTCGGCTTCGGCAAGACCGAGGTGGCGCTGCGTGCGGCCTTCGCCGTGGCGCTCGAGGGCAGGCAGGTTGCGGTCGTGGTGCCGACCACGCTGCTGGCGCGCCAGCACTCACGCACGTTCACCGAACGCTTCCGCGGTTTCCCGGTCAATGTCGCGCAGGCGTCGCGGCTGGTGTCGACCAAGGAGTTGAACCAGGTCAAGAAGGGGCTCACCGACGGCACGGTCGACATCGTCGTCGGCACCCATGCGCTGCTCGGCAAGACAATCAAGTTCAAGGACCTCGGCCTTCTGATCGTGGACGAGGAGCAGCACTTCGGCGTCAGCCACAAGGAGCGGCTGAAGCAGCTGCGCGCCCAGGTCCATGTGCTGACGCTGTCGGCAACCCCGATCCCCCGCACGCTGCAACTGGCGCTGACCGGCGTTCGCGAGCTCTCGATCATCGCTTCGCCGCCGGTCGACCGTCTTGCGGTGCGCACCTTCGTCGCGCCGCATGATCCCTTGATGATCCGCGAGGCGCTGCTGCGCGAGCGCTACCGCGGCGGCCAGGCGTTCTATGTCGTGCCGCGGATCGAGGATCTCGCGGGCGTCAAGGATTTCCTCGACAAGAACGTGCCGGAGATGAAGGTCGCGGTCGCCCACGGCCAGATGCCGCCGACCGTGATCGAGGACATCATGTCCGCGTTCTACGACGGCAAATACGACATCCTGCTGTCGACCACGATCGTCGAGTCCGGTCTCGACATCCCGAACGCCAACACCCTGATCGTGCATCGCGCCGACATGTTCGGCCTTGCCCAGCTCTATCAGCTGCGCGGCCGCGTCGGCCGCTCCAAGCTGCGCGCCTATGCGCTGTTCACGCTGCCGGCGCAGCAGAAGATCACGGCGCAGGCGGAGCGGCGGCTCAAGGTGCTGCAATCGCTGGAGACGCTGGGCGCCGGCTTCCAGCTCGCCTCGCACGACCTCGACATCCGCGGTGCCGGCAATTTGTTGGGCGAAGAGCAATCCGGCCACATCAAGGAAGTCGGCTTCGAGCTGTACCAGTCGATGCTGGAGGAGGCGATCGTCAACCTCAAGGCCGGCGTCGCCGAGCCCGCCGCCGACCGCTGGTCGCCGCAGATCACGATCGGCATGCCGGTGCTGATCCCCGAGGATTACGTCAACGACCTCAGCGTGCGGCTGTCGCTCTATCGCCGCCTCGCCGATCTCGACACCGACGAGGACATCGACGCCTTCGCCGCCGAGATGCGCGACCGCTTCGGCGTGCTGCCCGACGAAGTCCGCTATTTGTTCAAGGTCGCCGCGATCAAGGCCTACTGCCGCCGTGCCAATGTCGGGAAGGTCGATGCCGGCCCGAAGGGCGCCGTGATCGCATTCCGCGACAACAGCTTTGCGCATCCGGAGCGGCTGGTGACGTTCATCCGCCAGCACGGCCAGGCCGCCAAGGTGCGACCCGACATGAAGGTGGTGTTCTTCCAGGAGTGGGACACGCCGGAAGAGCGGCTCGCCGGCACCACCGAGATCCTGCGCCAACTCGCCAATCTCGCCGAGAGCAAGAAGGCGGCGTGAGCCTTCGCTCATAGCGCTGATCGGGTCGGCGCGCTCAGGCTGTGCGGGAGATCACACATCGCTTGCTGAACGTGAGCTGCACTATTCTGTGTGCGGTACCGTGCACACGGCAGCTACGCTCTCTTAGCGCTTTTGGTTTCAACACAGCGTTATGTTGGATCGGGGATTTTGACTGGCATGGGTGTTGCCGGTATGTTTTGCATCTCAAGCTCGGTCTCAGCCGTACTGAAAGCCGCAAGCGCGCACGATGCATCAACTCCATTGCCGGTTGCTTTTCATCGGGCTTTGCCTTGCGTTGACCGTTCTGCCGATCGAGGCCTTCGCTGGCACGCGCTTGGCGCTGGTGCTCGGCAACAGCAAGTATCAGGCCGTTCCCGTCCTCGGTAATCCTGCCAATGACGCAGCCGATCTCGCCACGGCTTTGCGCGGCATGGGCTTCAGCGTGATCGAAGCGCGCGACGGGACCCGCGGCGCCATGGCCAATGCGGTGCGCGATTTTTCCACGCGGCTGAGCAGTGCCGACGTCGCGTTGTTCTTCTACGCAGGTCATGGCCTGCAGATGAACGGTGAAAACTATTTGGTCCCGGTCGACGCGAAAATCGACACGCCGGCGGACGTGCGCTTCAACACCGTGAACCTGACCGACATCCAGCAGGAGATGGAGGGCACAGGACGCGCCAACATCATCATCCTTGATGCCTGCCGCAACAATCCGTTTCTCGAGAAGCTCGCGCGCGGCAGCCGCGCGGCGCCCAGTCGCGGGCTTGGCCGCGTCGACGCCAGCGGGCAGGGATCGCTGATCGTCTATTCGACGCAACCGAACAACGTTGCGCTCGACGGCGCCGGACGGAATTCGCCGTTCACTGCTGCGCTGCTGAAACATATCGCGACACCCGGCATCGAAGTGCGGCAGATGCTGTCCAGGGTTCGCGGCGACGTGCTCGCGGCAACCGATCAGAAGCAGACGCCCTGGGACAGTTCCTCTCTGGTCGGCGACGTCTATCTGGCGGCTCCGCCGCCCCGGTCGTCAGCGGCTCACAGCCCTCAACGTCGACGCAACCGGCTGCGGCGTCCCAGGCGGCAGCAGGAGGCGTGGAACAGTTGGCTGCGGCTGCGCAGCAGGCGACGCCGCCAGCCGAGGCGCAGCGCGTCACATCCCCGGCGCCGCAGGGGGGCGCGGACAGCGAGTGCGAGCGCGCGGCCGCGCCTGCGCCGCCATTCGCCAGTCCCGACCAGTTGAAGATCGACAATACGCATGATTTTGCGGCCGCGGTCCCGATCTGCGAGGCGGCCGTGCGGGCCAGTCCCGACCAGCCACGTCTGGAATTTCTGCTCGGCCTGGCCTACGGCGGAACGAAGAACTACATGGCGGCGCAACGCTATTTGACCAAAGCTGCGGATGCCGGCTATGCACCGGCGCAAGGCAAGCTCGGGGTGTATTTTGCGACGGGGCGCGGGGTCGTCAAAGACATGCCGCGCGCTTTCGAGCTCTTCAGCAAGGCGGCCGCAGCCGGCGAGCCGGGCGCGATCAGCAATCTCGGTGCGATGTATTCCAATGGCAATTTCGTCAAGAAAGACGAGGCGAGAGCACTCGAGCTCTATCAGAAGGCAATCGAGGCGGGCAATCCTTTCGCCCTTGCCCAGACCGGCTTGATGTACTTCTACGGCAAGGGAACGCCACGCGACTACGGTATGGCTGCGCAGTATTTTCAGCAGGCGGCCGATCTCAACGACGGATTTTCTCTCAAATACCTTGCCGTCATGCAGGAGCGAGGATTGCTCGGGCCACCCGATGCGGCCAAGGCGGCCGAGCTGCGGCGCCGCGCAGTCCAGGTCGATCCGGGGAGCCAGGACCCAAACGTGCCAAAGGAGCTGAATGCAAGCGGGCCGCGACGCGCGTCCGCCGTCCATCACGTGCGCAGGATCTACTACTATCGCTTCGTCGGCTGCAGATGGCCGTGGTGCTGACGACTTCGCTGCTCGTCGGACGTGCCGGCAGTGGCCCGCTCGGTACAACACGAGTCAAGCGGCCGTTAACGTTGGAGTGACGGCGCTGGCTTGCGAAGGAAGGGCGGGGTGCGCTGGCTCGGATCGCGCGAACGGCAATCACACGTGCCTCTCCATTCCAAGGAACCCCAAATAGATTGTCCGGTGCCAGCTTCTGACCGGCTCATCGTTGCATATTGTTTTTTGCAATTCCGGAGCAGCCCCGAAGAGGTACTCGCCGGGGTTGTCAATCTCGCGTACCTTTTCGTTCACTTTCTGAGCAGTGTTTTTGTATTTCAGGGCAGGGGTCTTTCGTGAATGCGATTACCGTTGCGCCGGCGCTCGCGTTGAAGCGCCCGGCGGACCATTTGGCGGAACAACCGAAAGTAGTCGTTGATCGTTCGACCGACGCCGCGCCAGTCAAGTCGGATGTTGTTTCGTCGAATGCCGACGCTCCGAAGCCTGCCTATCCTGCGGCCGCCAAACTGCCCACTCAGGTCGGTCCAAGAGGACTGCAATTTGACTTCAATGACGGCGCGCGAATTGTTTGCCCTCATGGCGAGCATCCCTGGAAGGTGAGGATTCGCGATCTTGACACCGGCAACGTGCTGTTCGAGACGGAATTCGCCGGCGGCTATGTCAACAGCAGCAAGCGCTACTACGTCCGTTTCGGAATAGAAGTCTTCCAGCAAGGCGCTTCCGTCCTTAATCATGAATACTCGGCGAAAGATCGCGCTGTCCTGATCCAGTTTCCGGTCGGAACGCTCGGCGACACGCTGGGATGGTTTCCCTATGCCGTGAAATTCAAGGACAAGCAGGGTTGCAAGCTGAGCTGCGCCATGGGGGCGCCGCTGATCGAATTGTTCCGCGACGCCTATCCGGACATCGAGTTCATCACCCACGAAGAGGTCAAGCCGGAGCGATATTACGCGACCTACAGCGTTGGCTTGTTCTTCGACGACAAGGATTGCGTCTACCAGCCGACCGA
>NZ_VKHP01000374.1 GCF_010811875.1 Bradyrhizobium uaiense | reverse complement strand
GTGGGGCGAGGTCGCTGGAACGCACGAGTGCACAGTGGGCGGGGGGGGGGGCGGCGGTGGCGGCGGCTCCAACGGCTCGAGCGGCGCGAGCCTGAACAATTCCGCGGCACTGGTGGGCGGCAACGGCGGCAAGGGCGGTGGCGGGGGCATCAACGCCTCGTTCCCTTCACAACAAATCGCGGGCGGCGGCGGTGGTGGTGGCACGGGCGGTACGGGATTTATCCTCACCGGCGCCGGGGTCAATTCGAACAGCGGCAGCATCACAGGCGGCACTGGCGGCGCGGGTGGCGCGGGCGACGTCGGTGGTAGCGGTGGTGACGGCGGCACCGGCATCGTCGTCACAGCGTCAGGCGCAACGATCAGGAATTCTGGCTCGATCTCCGGTGGTGCCGGCGGTGGCGGTGGCGCGCAGGTGTCGGACATCTACTCGAATGGAGGCAACCCGGCATTCGGCGGTACAACGGGGCGGCCGGGAGCGGCAGGCACCGGCGGTACCGGCATCATCGGCGCTGGCTTGACCATCATCAACAGCGGAACGATCACCGGCGGCGGCGGCGGCGGCGGCGGCGGCGGCAGCGGCAGCGGCAGCGGCGGCTCGGCGCAGGGCTATGCGATCGGCTTCACGGGAGGCGCAAATACGCTGACGTCGAGCGGCGGAACGCTGTCCGGCAATCTCGGCATTGCCAATGGCGTCGGTGCCAGCCTGACCTTCCTGCAGACCAGCGCGGCCGGCGCCTCCGGCGACGTGACCATCTCGAGCATCACCGGCCTCGCCGGCGGCGTCACCGACGCATCGGTTGCCATCAAGACGGATGGCGGGCGCTCGCTCATCATCACCGGTGCCAGCTCCTATACTGGCGGCACCTCGGTGAGCGACGGATCGACGCTCGTCATCCGCAACAACAACGCGCTCGGCAGCGGTACGCTGACGATGGGCGAGACGCTTGCCGGACTTACCAGGCTGGTGCTGGACGGTAACGGCTTCAACATCGCCAACACCATCGTCATCAACAGCGATCCCGTCATCACCGTCGCGGCCGGCACCACCAACACGATGTCGGGGGCGATCAGCGGCGGCGGCGACGTCGTGCTCAATGGCGGCGGCACCTTGGTGCTGTCGGGGGCCAATACTTACACCGGCGGCACCACGATCTGCGGTACCGCCTGCGGCACTGCCGGCGGCAGCAGCGTGCTGGAAGTTGGCGTCAACACGGTGGGCACGCCGGGCGCGATTGTTTCATCGGCGATCGGTACCGGCCTGCTGACCTTCGACGGCGGCACGTTGCAGGCCGGCGGCAACTACACGATCGCGAACAACGCACAGATCAACGCCACCGGCGCCAGCATCGACGCCAACGGATACACCTTCGTTTACTCGGGCAACATTGCCGGTCCCGGCAGCCTGATGGTGCTGGATGCTTCAGGAGGCGCCGGCCGTGTGGTGCTAACAGGCACCAACACCTACACCGGCGGTACCACGATCTGCGATTGCGCGACCCTGCAACTCGGCGACGCCACCCACATCGCCTCGATCGTCGGCCAGGTCAACGTCGACGGCAGGTTCGACATCGTCAATGCCAACACGTCGGGCATCACCAGGATCGTCAACGACGGCTTCAACGGGGTCGCCACCACCACGTTCCACAATGCGACGTCGGCATCGACGGCGATCATCGACAACCTGAATTTCGGTATCACGCAGTTTCGTGACAGCAGCACCGCGGGCAATGCCACCGTGAGCAACAGCAACGGTGCGCTCACGATCTTCCGCGACACCAGCTCCGCCGGCAGTGCCACATTCAACAACACCAATGGCGGCACCGTGGTGTTCGGCGACGCGCTTGGCCCTCCCGGCGGCTCGGACACCAGCACGGCCGCCAAAGCCGTGATCAACAATCACGACGGCGGCAGCACCGTGTTCCTGGGCCATACCAATGCGGGTCAGGCCGCCATCACCAATGGCAACAACGGCGGTTCGACACAGTTCTTCGAATTCTCGTCGGCCGCGTCGGCTGCGATCACCACGTCCGCCACCGGCTACATCGCCTTCTTCCAGAACAGCACCGCGGCGAACGCGACGATCGACAATAGTGGCCTGACCTATTTCGGCACGTCCGGCTTCAGCCTGACCGAGGCGCCGACCGCCGGCAACGCGACGATCATCAACCGTTCCGGCGCCGCGTTGATCTTTGACGCCTACGCAACGGCCGGCAACGCCACGATCACCACCGAGAGTGGCGCCAACGTCAAATTCACCGCCAATTCGACCGGCGGCACCGCGCAGTTCATCACCCAGGGGACCGGCTTTGTCGACTTCGGCGGCAGCCTCGGTCCGAACGGCGACGGCCGCATCACGGCAGGCTCAATCGCTGGCTCAGGCGTCTACTACATCGGTGGCGGCAACACGCTTGCCGTCGGCGGCAACAATCTTTCGACCGTCGTCAGCGGCGTGATCGCGGATTCTGATCCCTGCGGTTGCAGCCCGGCCGGGCCCGGCAATCTGGAAAAGACCGGCAGCGGCACGCTGACTCTCACGGGCGTCAACACCTATACCGGCAGCACGGTCGTCAATGGCGGCATCCTGCAAGTCGACGGTTCGATCGTGTCGTCGAGTTCGGTGACCGTGAACTCTGGCGGTGTGCTCTCCGGCGGCGGCATTGTCGGCAACACGACGATTGCGAGCGGCGGCATCCTGACGCCCGGTAATACGACGCCAGGTACGTTCCTGAACGTTGTGGGGAATCTCACCTTCCAGTCCGGCGCGCTGTATCTCGTCGGACTGAATTCCACCGCGTCGACATCAGCCAAGGTGACCGGTACCGCGACGCTCGCCGGATCGGTCGGCGCCAGCGTCGCCGCCGGCAGCACGATCGCCAGGCAATACACCATCCTGTCAGCCGCGGGTGGCCGCAGCGGCACGTTCGCCGGCGTCGATTCGACCGGGCTGCCGTCTGGACTGATCGCGACGCTCGGCTACGACGCGAACAATGCCTATCTCAACTTCGCGCTCGATTACGCCACGAAATCGAAGCTCAACGTCAACCAGAGCAATGTCGCCACCACGCTGCAGAATTTCTTCAACGCCAATGGCGGCATCAACGTGGCGTACGCGGGACTCTCGCAGAACGGCCTGACCCAGGCCTCGGGCGAGGGCGCGACCGGCGCGCAGCAGGCGACGTTCAACGCGATGAACCAGTTCCTCGGTCTGTTGACCGATCCGTTCGTCGCCGGGCGCGACGGCAGCTTCGGCGGTGGCGCGGCGGCGACGCCTTATGCCGAGGAGAGCACAACGCTGGCCTACGCGGCGCGCAAGACCGAGCCGCGCGACGCGCTGGCCGCGATCTACACCAAGGCGCCGCGGCAGCTCGACTTCGATCAACGCTGGAGCATCTGGGCAGCAGGCTATGGCGGATCGCAGACCACCAGCGGCAATGCGGTGCTAGGCTCGAACAATTCCAGCAGCAGCGTCTACGGCACGGCGGTCGGCGCCGACTATCGCTTCTCGCCGAACACCATCGCAGGCATCGCGCTCGCCGGCGGCGGCACCAGCTTCAGCGTCAACGGCCTCGGCTGGGGCCGCTCGGACCTGTTCCAGGCCGGCGCGTTCGTCCGCCACACCGTCGGTGCGGCGTATCTCAGCGCAGCGCTCGCCTATGGCTGGCAAGACATCACCACCGATCGCATCGTCACCGCCGCGGGCGCCGATCATCTGCGTGCCAACTTCAATGCCAATGCGTGGTCGGGCCGGCTCGAGGGCGGGTATCGGTATGCGACGCCGTGGATGGGCCTGACGCCTTACGCGGCCGCCCAGTTCACCAGTTTCGAGCTGCCGAGCTATGCGGAGACCGTGGTCGCCGGCGGCAGCGGTGCCTTCGCGCTGAATTATGCGGCGAAGAGCGTCACCGACGTCAGGAGCGAGCTCGGCCTGCGCAGCGACAAGACGTTCGCGGTCGACAGCGGCATCCTGACACTGCGCGGGCGCGTCGCCTGGGCGCATGACTTTAACCCGAACCGCAATGTTGGCGCCGTGTTCCAGGCGCTGCCCGGCGCGGCCTTCGTGGTCAACGGCGCGGCGCAGGCCAGCGACTCCGCACTGACCACGGCCTCGCTCGAGATGAAGTGGCGCAACGGCTGGTCGGCGGCCGCGACCTTCGAAGGCGAGTTCTCCAACGTCACCCAGTCCTACGCCGGCAAGGGCGTTATGCGCTATACGTGGTGACCCTCCGTGCTATAGCGTCTTGAAGCGAAAGCCTGCCCGGACTTGATCCGCGACAGCGTATTTCGCGAGACGAAATACACATCAAAATGAGTGGGACAAAACCCACGCGGAGGGAACATGCGCGCAGCGATCTTCAGAAACGGCGAGATTGTCGTCGACCAGATGC
This sequence comes from Bradyrhizobium uaiense, assembly GCF_010811875.1. GTDB lineage: Bacteria > Pseudomonadota > Alphaproteobacteria > Rhizobiales > Xanthobacteraceae > Bradyrhizobium > Bradyrhizobium uaiense. The sequence continues at coordinate 1,916 of NZ_VKHP01000374.1, read as the reverse complement.
CGGAGCCGAAGCCCGGCGCCGGACAGCTGCTGGTCAAATCGCTCGCCTGCGGCATCTGCGGTTCGGATCTGCACGCGCGCAAGCACGCCCACCGTATGGTTGAGCTGAGCAAGTTCCTGCCCGGCCGTACGCCGATGGATCTGTCGCGCGACGTCGTGTTCGGCCACGAGTTCTGCTGCGAGGTGCTCGACTACGGCCCGGGCACCACGCGCAAGTTCAAGCCCGGCATGCGCGTGTGCTCGCTGCCGGCGCTGCTGACGCCGGAGGGCCCAAAAGGCATCGGCTATTCCAACGATTACGCTGGCGCCTATGCCGAGCAGTTGCTGCTCAGCGAGCCGCTGCTGCTTGAAGTGCCGAACGGCCTTGCCGCCGAGCACGCCGCGCTCACCGAGCCGCTTGCGGTCGGCGTGCACGCAGTCGCGATGGCCAACATCCAGGGTGGCGAAGTTCCGCTGGTGATCGGCTGCGGGCCGGTCGGCCTTGCGGTGATCGCGGCGCTGAAGATCAGGGGGCTCGGCCCGATCGTTGCCGCCGACTACTCGCCGGCGCGGCGCCGGCTCGCCGAGAAGATGGGCGCCGATGTCGTGGTCGATCCCGTCAGGACGCAGCCCTATGCGAGCTGGGCCGAGCACGCCCAGATGACCGAAGCCGAGAAGGCGGCGCGGCCGCCGATGCAGGCGCTGTTGCCGCCGCTGAAGCCGGCGCTGATCTTCGAATGCGTCGGTGTGCCCGGCGTGTTGCAGCAGGTGTTCGAGGGCGCGCCGCGCAGCGCCCGTGTCGTCGTGGTCGGCGTCTGCATGGAGACCGACAAGTCGGAGCCGATGCTCGGCATCATCAAGGAGCTCAACGTCCAGTACGTGCTCGGCTACACGCCGGAAGAGTTCGCCTATTCGCTGCGCCTGATCGCGGAAGGCCAGGTCGATGCGGCTTCGCTGGTCACCGGCCGCGTCGGCATCGACGGCGTCGCGCAGGCGTTTGCCGATCTCGCCAATCCCGAGGCGCACACCAAGATCCTGGTCCAGCCGTGGCGTTAGTGGTGTCGATGGCGCGCGCGGTTTGCATTTCGTGACGCCGAACCTATAGTTCGCGGTCCTCTGAAAGCATCCACCTCATGCGCGTTTCAATCATCACGGGAGGCGGCTCCGGCATTGGTGCTGCGGTTGCGCGCCGGCTCGCCGGCCCCGGCCAATCGCTGATGTTGCACGGGCAGGGCGCCGAGGCTACCGGGCTTGCGCGGCTGAATTCGGTTGCGGAGGAATGCCGCAGCAAGGGCGCGAAGGTCGAAATCGCGACCGGCGATCTCGCCGCAGCCGGCGCGGGCATCGCGCTGGTCGAGGCAGCGCGCGCCGCGTTCGGGCCGATCGATACGATCGTGCATGCCGCGGGCTTTGCCGACCGGCGTGAATTCGCCAGCCTGCCGCGCGAGGCGCTGGAGCGCGCCTTCGCCGTGATGGCGGCGGCATTCCATGAAATCGCGACGGCCGCGCTATCCGACCTCAAGCGTAGTGCCAGGGGCCGCGTCGTCGCGGTCTCGAGCTTCGGGCCGCATCGTTTCGTGCCGGGCGCCACCTATCCGGGATCGGCCGCCGCGAAAGCCGCGCTCGAAGTGCTGGTGAAGTCGCTCGCGATCGAGCTCGCCAGCTCGGGCGCCACCGCCAACGCCGTGATGCCGGGCTACACGCGCAAGGATCCCGGCCTGTTCGGCGCGCTGGATTCCTCCACCTGGGAGCGCGTGGCGAAGGCCAATCCGATGCAGCGGCTGGCCGACGCCGCTGAGACCGCCGCCGTAGGCGCCTTCCCGCTGTAGCCGGAGCGTTGCCTCCGCACCACACGCCCGCCCCCGCAGCATAGAGGACAGACGTTGACGAGACAGCTCGATGTATCGGACGCCACACACAAGAACTGTATCAGTACCA
>NZ_VKHP01000373.1 GCF_010811875.1 Bradyrhizobium uaiense | reverse complement strand
ATCGCTGAACAGTGGGTTCCACGCCTCTTATACTCACTCCGCAGACTGAGTATAATTCTGGAAAACGACCATGCCGGCCCCTTCCCTAGTTTCCCAGACGACCCTATGGCGAGCTCCTCGAGCGCACCGCCAACGCGGCATTCCAGGAAACCTTCGCGGAAGACGGCGCCTTCACCTCCAAGACTGTCAATCAGCGCAAGTACTGGTGCTTTCAGACCGGCACTGGCCCCGAGCGGTCCCAACGTTATGTCGGGCCCGAGACGCCCGAACTTCTGGAGAAGATCGAGCGACATAAAGAAATTCGCGAAGACGAACGCGAGCGTCGGACGCTTGTCTCCATCCTTGTCCGCTCGCTCGGCCTGCTTCGCGAACACAGCCGCGCGATGATCTACCGCATGCCGAAGTCCTACTGATTTCTAACTTCCCAACCAAAAGAAAATCGATGACTGCTCACAAGGACATTCGCCCTCATCCGAAACACAACAGCCGCATCCACCCGCACGTCCCAAAGGCGCCGGCCCGCGTGGATGATTTCGGCCTCCACTTCTCTGGCTGGCCGTTCCGCTGGACCGTGCGCGCGGTGAATTTTCGAATTGAAATATTTGCGCAGCTGCGCGACAGCGCAGGATCCCCACCGCGCGAACGAAGAGTGGCTTGTCAACAGCTTCATGGCGGATAACCTGACGCTCGTCAGCTTATCGACAGCTGAGCTGTCCTAGCATGCGAACGTCTTGATCCAGCCGATAGAGCTGCCTAATCGGCTGAGTCCAAACATGTCATGGAGTTCAATGAATACAGAACGGGCCCAGCCTCGCGCAGGCATAGCTTCCGAATCCGAAAGCGCCGACCCAACGTCTGCGGCCGCCGGGCAGTCCCCCTCATGCCTGACCCTGTGGGCGTCAGCCTTGACTCGGTGGGCCACAGGAGCGGCCGCCGCCGACCTCGTCTCGTCGCAGGACCGCGTCCTGGCGAGCTGGGCAGCGGAAGAGGGGCAGGGCGAAAACGAGAATCGACAAGAGGGGGTCAACCGGACGAGGGCATGGCGGGACGAGGGTGATGTCAGAGGCGAGCTGAATTTGTCGTCATTGTCCCTGACCGCTTTGCCAGCCTCACTCCCGCCCAGGCTCCGGACCCTCATCGTTATCGGTAACCAGTTGAGCAGCCTGCCGGCCCAGCTTCCGGGTGGACTCCGAGACCTCTACGCCTCTGACAACAGGCTGACCGGCCTGCCCGCCCTCCCGCGGAGACTCCGGCATCTCCACCTCATGGCCAACGATCTGACGAGCCTGCCGGCAGAGTTGCCATCCAGGCTCCGCAGCTTGACGGTCGATGGCAACCAGCTGACCGATCTGCCCGCCCTTCCGGCAACGATCGAGGAGTTCTCCGCCTGCAATAACCAGTTGACCAGTCTGCCCGACCTTCCAGCCAGGCTCCGCCGCCTGGACGTCAGCGAAAATCAGCTGACGAGCCTGCCCGATCTTCCGGCAAGGTTGCGGTACCTGGACGCAGTCGACAACCAGCTGACAAGCCTGCCCGACATTCCGGCCAGACTTCGATACCTGGACGTCAGCGAAAATCAGCTGACCAATCTGCCCGAGACCCTCCCGGTCAGCCTTGAAATGCTCGGCGCCAGCAATAATCAGCTGACCGGCCTGCCCGCGACCGCGCTGACGCAGCTCAGCAGCGTGTCCAGCATCGACCTGCGGTCTAATCCGATACCAGCCCCGGTGCTGGCCGATTTGGCGTCAGCCACGCGTGGTGCGGATTATGCCGGCCCGCAGGTCTTGCTGTCGATGCCCCTACAACCGGTGGAACATCAGCCGCGGCTCCTGCACGAGGTTGTCGCGGATTGGCTCGCGGACGCGCCCGGCGCAGGGGACACGTGGCAGGGCTTCGACGAAGAGCCGGGTGCGCAGGACTTCGCACTGTTTCTCGAAAGGCTCGCCGGCACCGTGAACTATGGTCATCAGGCGTTCCGCGACCAAGTGGCCGAGAATCTGCTACAGGCGGCGACGAGGCCTAAGCTGCGCGAGCAGTATTTCGAGCTGGCCAATGGAGCGACTGCATCCTGCGAGGACCGCATCACCTTGACCTGGAACGGCATGCAGACCGCACGCCTGAACGCGGATGTCAAGGACGGACTCTATGACAATCGGCTCGACCAATTGCTCCAACACGGCCGAGTCATGTTTCGTTTGGGGGCGCTTGACGACATCGCACGCGAGACGGTCAGCTCGCTGCGTCGTGCCGACCCTGAGGCCGATATCGACGAGATCGAGGTCTATCTTGCCTATCAGACCCAGCTACGGGATCGGCTTGAACTGCACCACATCGCCCCCGATATGCACTTCTTGAATCTCGCCGAGGTCACGGCGGACGACGTTGCCAGAGCTGAGACGTCGGTGCGGCAACAGGAAGCGACGGGTTTTGCGGATTTTCTGGCAACGCGCTGGGAGCCCTGGGATACTGCAGTGAGGCGGATCGCCCCCGATCATCATGCCGCAGTACGGGACCGGATCGCCGATGCGATCGAAAATGAGTTTCCGGCCCGCTTGAACGAGCGACTCGCGGAGCATGGCCTGACCGATGATGTCGATGCCCAGCGGGTGGTCGGGGCCCAGATCCTCAGCGAAATCGCTCACGAGATCAAAGGCGAGCTGATGCATAAGGTTCTCCGGGAGCACGGCCTCGAGTCCTGATCGATGCGACCGTGCCCCGGATCAGGCAGTCTCGCTTAATCGCTCCAGGACGAGCGATTGTTCAGGTTGAATGGACACGTGCAGTTGCCGTCTGCTGACCCCTCCGACCACCATTTCGGTCCGTTGTTCACTCGCCGGCCGTATCCAGGAAACCCGCAATTCTCAACTTGTAAGCGATGCCAGAGTCCAAAGTCATTGCTCGGCTGGATTTCGACGAGCAGACCATGTTCGACGGGTGTGAATACAAGGCTCTGCCAGGACACGACTGGCATTGGGTCGAACTGGACCACGCGCAGGATACTTCGGCAGCGCGGCCAATGATTCTCGGTTCCCATCGGCGCAAGGTTTCATAGCTCAACGCCCAGCGCGATCGTCTGGCCTCGGCTTCGCGGCACAGAGCGCCTCGCCGTAGGTCTGCGAGTGGGATAGCTAGGGTGCCCACCTACTGCTAGCCGGCCGGAAGGCAGGCACTGCTGACCATCCGAAGGCGTCACGCGGCTCACCTTCAGAATATCGATGATCCAAAGTCACTTAGGCGCGCTCGGCTCGACACCATGCCGAGGGGGCTTCGTCAGCTTTTCGAAAGCTTGCTCTGGTAGGATGTCCGTTCAGGTGATCTTGGACGTGAGGCTACGTGAACCCGCACAATTGTGACCTATCAAACGTAACAGTTCGGTCGCAGGTGCAGCATGCCACCTCGGAAGAGCAGCAAGAGGGTCGGCGAGGCACCAGGCGTTTGAGCCGTCCTTGGCGACGACGCTCCCAGCCGGCAGCGGTACATGTCCTCATCAGTCTGAAGAAGGACCGGCGCCGAATTGATGACGCGACGAATAATGCGGCGGCTCGGACGCATTAAAAGGCGCACATTAAGCCTGCATACCAACGAACTTAGCCGATTGCGGACATGTTCTCCGCTTTCGACCTCGAGCGTTTGATCTGCGCGACCAGCAATCCTATCGCTCACGTCAACGGATTCTAATAGCCGAAGGATGAAGGCGCCGTTGGAGCAATCTTCGCGATTGCTGCGAGCCCGACGCTCGTCGTGCGATTCCACCCAGGCCCCTCAGAAAACGACGAGAGTTTCATTGAAATGATGACTCGTGCCAGTGGGCGCAGCGAGGCCGCCCTTGACCCGTATCGCCCTGCTCTTCGTAGATTCTCCGAGGCACTTCTTTTAGAGGGCCAGACGATATCTGGACTGGACCATGACGCGCGGGTCAAGTCCGCTCGGAGGCTGTTCCCGCACGACAAGGCTCTCATCTCCGCGCTGAACTTGTTTCGTGCTGCGGAGCTCCGCGCTAAATTTGGATCGTGATGCGGAGCGCGCCTCAGGTCCAGCTGAGCGTTGTAACTTGGCGGAGTAGTCCTCCACAGTCCTTTGCCAGCTTCGGTTGGCTTGGGCGACGCGGCACGTGACCACCTTTTGCCTTCAAGAGCATGTCGCTCTGTGGGAACTCGCTATTGCCATGGCGTTGGCAATGAACTCACCGTCCGATTCAGCCGGGGGCGATCGGCTCGCTCTGTCCGACAGATGACAGACGATATCCAGGTACGCCGCATCGGCGCCCACGAAGTGGATAAGCGTTTGGAGCGTCTCGCCGACATCCTCATTGACTGCGTCGCCCACGGCGACTCGGTCAGCTTTCTGCCACCGCTAACTCGACGACGTGCGCTGATGTACTGGCGTAGCGTCGCAGACGCGGTCATTTGCAATGGATGCGTGTTACTAGCTGCGGAAGATGGCGCAGGTCAGATTGTTGGCACAACCCAGATGATGCCTGCCGCGTCTGAGAACCAATTGCATAGCGCCCGAGTCGTCAAAGTCATGGTTGACAGAAGTGCACGCCGCCGCGGCATCGGGCGCCGGCTCATCTCGGCTGTCAGCGACTTAGCACGAAAGGAGGGAAAGACGTTGTTGACGCTCAGCACTGCCACAGGTTCTGCTGCCGAGCGTCTTTACGCCAGCGAGGGATGGCAGCGGGTGGGTATCATACCCGGGTGTGTGCTCGCCCCTGACGGAACATATCGCTCGGCGACCTTCTTTTACAAGCATCTCTAATGCTGCGTAGCTGAATTGGCGCTTGCTATTCACCGACAGATCTGTCCGGTCCCGTCCTGATAAATCATCATCGTGGGGGAACATTACTGACATTACCGCTGTATTGTATGGTTTTGTGAACAACGACGGCTTTGGCTCTCAAGATAAGAAACCAAGCGGATCACGGTGGATCATTCAACTGCCGCACGGCCTGTCATCACAATGGCGATGTCGACGATCGGGAAAGTGACCTCGATTTTCCGCTCTCGATCTCGTTCAACCTCCATAGCGCGAAGGCCTCGGAGCCTGAAGCAATCCCTATCATTGCGCTTGATATACTGACCACCGCTCCTAACGACCTCGCCTTGAGGCCAAGATAGCGGGCATGTCGCCGCAATCTCACTACGCGAACGCCCTCTACGAAGCCGTCGGATTATTTTGCTGCTCGGGCAGCCGTTGGACCAAATGTGCGAGCCAGGCGAACGTCCGCCATAAACTTTCGTATCGTTAGGTGCTCCACTTGAGGTGCCGAATCTTTACCAAGGTTCGATTGAGCCGTTGATCACGATCCTCTTAGCTGCATGTGCGGCTGGCTACAGCGACAACTCATTCGTCTTCGCCGGCTTCGTCGACTGATGGCTGATAGGAGGTCGCGAATTCTATTTTTCGTCGGGATGGCAGCCTTTGCCGAAATGTGGATAGAGATACTGATGGAACCATTCGAGCTTGCGTGGTGCGAGATCGAATACCAACGGGCTCTCAGATTCCTCGAAAAGATGGAGAACAAGGCGGATGATGTCGGGTCCCAGACCGGGGAAATTCAGCCATTCTGATCCGCCATGCGGGAGGACCTGTGGGCCAAACAGCTCTATGAGAGCACACGGCTACGCACGCCACGAGCCGCGATACAGCGATCGAAAGCTCGCTCAAAGAATGGACATCGTGGGTGCGATACACTTAGCGGAACGGCTAGAAACACCGTAAGCGCGAATTTCTCCGCACCTTTTGCTTTTGAGTGCTCTGATGCATGAGGTGTCCACCAAAATAGGTGGACACCTTGTGATGGCAGCGGATGATCAGAAACTGCGGGTCAGGCTTGTTGGCCGGAACGGTCGCCGGCGCTACGAGGCGGCATCGAAAGAGCGTCTTGTCACGGCCTGCCTTGAGCCTGGGGTTTCGGTATCGAGGCTTGCGCTCGAACATGGGGTCAACGCGAACCTCCTTCGGAAGTGGATCAAGAAGCACACCGCGACCAGGTCGCTGCCGCCGTCCTCACGCCCGGCGTTCATCCCGGTTCAGCTTGAGGGGTCCGCCGATCGAGCCCTGTCGCGGCAAGACAGCGTGGCGACGGTGGATTTGCCGGCGACTTGCGATGAAGTGCGTGGTTCGGAACCCAAAGGGACTCCAGCTTTTTGTTCTCCGGCCAAGGTGAGCGTGTCGCTGCCGAACGGCGTGAAGCTCGCGCTGGAATGCGGCGATGTGGATGCATTGACGGCGATCATCGGAGCACTGGGCCATGTTCAGACTGGGCGGTGACCTGCAGGTCTATCTGCACCGTGAGCCGATCGACTTCCGGGCTGGCATCAACAGCCTTGCGGTCCTGGTCCAGGAGACGATGGCGCTCGATCCATTCACTCCGGCTGTTTTTGCGTTCTGCAATCGCCGTTGCGAC
>NZ_VKHP01000372.1 GCF_010811875.1 Bradyrhizobium uaiense | reverse complement strand
CTGATATCTTCAGTGTGTTGTGCGTCGGCCGCGGCAGATGGGTATAAGAGGCAGGAGGTCGGATTGCGTCAGCAATCAGGGTGAGGGGCGAGGCACGCGCGCAATCGCAAAAAAATGCTCGCCGGATGGAGGTCCCTCACCCCAACCCTCTCCCCGCAAAAGGGCGGGAGAGGTGAAGAACTCCAAAGGAGAGACTCCCATGGCCTCGGCACAAGTGATCCGCCTGCACGCCGACGACAGCGTCCTGATCGCGCGCGCGAGCCTGCCGCCGGGGCTCGAGGTGACCGAAGGCGTCACCACGGTCGATCGCATTCCGGCCGGCCACAAGGTCGCGATCAAGCCGATCGCGCAGGGTGAGCCGATCCGGCGCTACGGCCAGATCATCGGCTTTGCGACTCAGCCGATTGCGCCCGGCCAGCATGTGCACACGCAGAACTGCGGCATGGGCGATTTCGCCAAGGATTATGCCTACGGCGTCGACGTCAAGCCGGTGCCGAACTTCGATCTGCCGGCGACCTTCGAAGGCATCCGCCGCGCTGACGGCCGTGTCGCGACGCGCAACTATATCGGCATCCTCACCTCGGTGAATTGCAGCGCGCATGTCGCCGGCATCGTCGCCGACATGTTCAAGAAGAATCCGTTCACCGGCGACAACCCGCTCGCTGACTTTCCGAATGTCGATGGTGTCGTCGCGCTGACTCACAAGACCGGCTGCGGCATGACCCAGGATGAGCCGCTGGCGCTGCTTCGCCGCACGCTCGGCGGCTATGCGCGGCACGTCAATTTCTCCAACGTCATCGTGCTCGGCCTCGGCTGCGAGGTGAACCAGATCGGCGGCCTGATGCAGGAGCAGAAGCTCGCCGGCCGCCTGCGCGCGATGGACATCCAGGAGGTCGGCGGCACCCGCAAGACCGTGGAAGCCGGCGTTGCGTTCGTGAAGGAAGCGCTTGCCGACGCCAACAAGGTCAAGCGCGAGGCCGTGCCGGCGAGCGAGCTTACCGTGGCGCTGCAATGCGGCGGCTCGGACGGTTACTCCGGCGTGTCGGCCAACCCGGCGCTGGGCGCGGCCAGCGATCTGCTGGTGCGCCACGGCGGCACGGTGATCCTCTCCGAGACGCCCGAAACCTACGGCGCCGAACATCTGTTGACCCGCCGCGTGGTCAGCCGCGAGGTCGGCGAAAAACTGGTCGGCCTGATGCGCTGGTGGGAGGAATACACCCAGCGCGAAGGCGCTGAGATGAACGCCAATCCGAGCCCCGGCAACAAGGCCGGCGGCCTCACCACGATCCTGGAGAAGTCGCTCGGCGCGATGGCCAAGGCCGGCAGCACCAACCTTGTCGACGTGCTGCATTACGCCGAGCCCGTCACCAAGAAGGGTTTCGTGTTCATGGACACACCCGGCTACGACCCGGTCGCTGCGACCGGCCAGGTCGCCGGCGGCGCCAACCTCGTCTGCTTCACCACCGGCCGCGGCAGCGTGTTCGGCTGCAAGCCCGCGCCGTCGATCAAGCTCGCCACCAACACGCCGATGTACAAGCGGATGGAAGACGACATGGACGTCAATTGCGGCACCATTCTCGACGGCGAGGAGAGCGTGCAGGAATGCGGCCAGCGCATCTTCGACCTCATCCTCAAGACCGCCTCGGGCCAGCCGACCAAGAGCGAGAGTTTTGACTTTGGCGGCGCCGAGTTTGCGCCGTGGGTCTTGGGCGCAACGATGTAGTAGGGGCTACGATCTAGCCTTACCCTCCGCTGTCGTCCCGGCGAAAGCAGGGACCCATAAACACCGGCCGTGGTGATGTTAAGGTGTCTGCCACCGTGCTTCATCGATAGATCACGCGGTATGGGTCCCTGCTTTCGCCGGGACGACGAGTTCTGTTGACGCGGCCTCCCGGATTGCGCTTCGCTGCATCCGGGGCTGCAGCTCGTGAGCTGTTCGCCCACTGGACGGAGGACATATGCGCGCGCTTTGGTTCGCGATTGTTGGGTGCCTCGCTTTTCTCACCGCTTTAGATATCGGCGCCGCATCGGCCAACGCCGCGACCATCGTGGCGCTTGGCGCGAGCAACACCTACGGCAAAGGCGTGGCGCGCAACCAGGCTTATCCCGCGCAGCTCGAAGTGATCTTGCGGGCCAAGGGATTGAACGTCCGTATCGTGAACGCCGGCATCAACGGCGACACCACGGAAGGGATGCTGCAACGCTTGGATCGGGCGGTCCCCAACGGGACCCGAGCGGTTATCCTGCAGCCCGGCGGCAACGACAGGCGCAAGGGCAGTCCGGACCGGACGGCGGATATACAAAGCCGGCTCAGCGCCCGCGGCATCAAGGTGATCATGCTCGCTAACGGGATGCTGGGCGGACTCCCCCATCAGCCCGATGGTGTGCATCTGACCCCCGAGGGCTATCATATGCTCGCCGAGCAGCTCGCTTCGCAGGTATCGGGCTCGATCGGCCGCTAGCCGGTGAGGGCGACCTGCCGCGGCAATCGCCGACGTCGGAACAGCGCGCGGATATTTCCTGGGCAATCGCTGCCCGTTGTTAGTGCTTGATCCATACCGGAACCAGTGTTCTGCTCAAAAAAGCTGCTGGAGTCCTTGGTCCGTGTCGATCTTCGTCGCACTGCATCACGTCACGCACTACAAATACGACCGGCCGATCGATCTCGGGCCCCAGACCATTCGGCTCCGGCCCGCGCCGCATACCCGCACGCCGATCCTGAGTTATTCGCTCAAGGTCACGCCATCAAATCACTTCGTGAACTGGCAGCAGGACCCGCAGGGCAATTGGCTGGCGCGCTACGTCTTTCCGGAGAAGGCGACCGAGCTCAAGGTCGAGGTCGATTTCACCGCGCAGATGACGGTGGTCAATCCGTTCGACTTCTTCGTCGAGCCCTACGCCAACAGCTTTCCGTTCGAATATCCCGCCGATCTCAAGACCGAGCTTGCGCCCTATCTTGAGACAGATGAGCCCGGGCCATTGCTCGCAGCTTACCTGAAGGAGATTCCGCGCAAGGCCGACAGCACGGTCAATTTCCTGGTCGAGTTGAATGCGCAGCTGCAAAAGAAGATCAGCTACGTGATCCGCATGGAGGCCGGCATCCAGTCGCCGGAGGAGACGCTGGCGGCGGGCTCCGGCTCCTGCCGCGATTCGGCGTGGCTCCTGATCCAGGCGCTGCGCCATCTCGGGCTCGCTACGCGTTTCGTCTCCGGCTATCTCATCCAGCTGCGGCCCGACATCGATCCGCTCGAGGGGCCGCGTGAGGTCGAGAGCGATTTTACCGATCTGCACGCCTGGGCCGAGGTCTATCTGCCGGGCGCAGGCTGGATCGGGTTCGACGTCACCTCGGGCATGCTGACGGGCGAAGGTCACATCCCGGTGTGCGCCACGCCGCATTATCGCTCGGCGGCGCCGGTGACCGGCACCGCAGGCTTCGCCAATGTCGAGTTCGGCTTCGAGATGAGCGTCAAGCGCATCCGCGAAGCGCCGCGGATCACGAAGCCGTTCTCCGATCAATCCTGGGCGCGGCTCGACCGCGTCGGCGAGCAGGTTGATGCCGATCTGAACAAGGACGATGTGCGACTGACCATGGGTGGCGAGCCGACTTTCGTCTCGGTCGACGATCTGGAATCGCCGGAGTGGAACGTCGCCGCGGTCGGTCCGACCAAGCGCGTGCTCGCCGACGAATTGATCCGCAAGCTGCGCACGCGGTTCGCACCCGGTGGCCTGCTGCATTACGGCCAGGGCAAATGGTATCCCGGCGAGAGCCTGCCGCGCTGGGCGTTTGGCCTTTATTGGCGCAAGGACGGCAAGCCGATCTGGAAGAATGCCGAGCTGATCGCAGGCATCGAGAATTCGCGGAAGGCCGAGGTGGCCGATGCCGAGCGCTTTGCCGTTGGCACCGCGAAGAAGCTCGGACTCGGCGCCGACTATGTCATGCCGGCTTATGAAGACCCGGCGTTCTGGCTGCAGCGTGAAGCCGGGCTGCCGGCCAACGTCACGCCCGACAACTCCAAGCTGACGGATGCCGAAGAGCGCGCGCGCCTGGCGCGGGTGTTCGACGAGGGACTGACGACGCCGAAGGGCTTTGTGTTGCCGATCCAGCGCTGGACGCCGCTCGCCGACAAAATCCCTGCGCGCTGGCGCAGCGAGCACTGGAAGATCCGACGCAGCCATCTGTTCGCATCACCTGGCGATTCCCCGCTCGGCCTGCGGCTGCCGATCGGCTCGCTCGAACATGTCACGCCCGGGGACTATCCTTACATCGTCGAGCAGGATCCGATGGCGCCGCGCGAGGCGCTTGCCGACGCGGAGCTGAAGCAGGCGCTGAAGGACATCCCCGAGCCGCTGCCGGTGCGCACCGCAATGGTGATCGAAGTCCGCGACAGTGTGCTCTGCGTCTTCATGCCGCCGGTCGAGAAGGTCGACGACTATCTCGAACTGATCACCGCAATCGAGGCGACCGCCGAAGAAACGCAGCTCGCGGTGCATGTCGAAGGCTATTCGCCGCCGTTCGATCCGCGCGTTGAGGTAATCAAGGTGACGCCCGATCCCGGCGTGATCGAAATCAACGTGCAGCCGGCGCAGAGCTGGCGCGAGGCCGTCGACATCACGCTCGGTCTCTATGAGGACTCGGCAAAGACGCGACTAGGGGCCAACCGTTTCCTGATCGACGGCCGCCACACCGGCACCGGCGGCGGCAACCACATCGTGGTCGGTGGCAGCAAGCCGGAGGATTCGCCGTTCCTGCGCCGGCCCGATCTGCTGAAGAGCCTCGTGCTGTACTGGCAGCGGCATCCGTCGCTGTCCTATCTGTTCTCCGGCATGTTCATCGGCCCGACCAGCCAGGCGCCGCGCATCGACGAGGCGCGGCATGACGGGCTCTATGAGCTGGAGATCGCGCTGTCGCACGTGCCGCCGCCGGGCATGGATGCGCCGCTGTGGCTGGTCGACCGCCTGTTCCGCCACATCCTGGTCGACATCACCGGCAACACCCATCGCGCCGAGATCTGCATCGACAAGCTCTATTCGCCCGACGGTCCGACCGGCCGGCTCGGCCTGGTCGAATTCCGCGCGCTTGAAATGCCGCCCGACCCGCGTATGTCGCTGGCGCAGCAGCTGTTGATCCGCGCGCTGATCGCAAAGCTGTGGCGCGAGCCGCAGCAGGGAAAGTTCGTGCGCTGGGGCACCGCGCTGCATGACCGCTTCATGCTGCCGCATTTCCTCTGGGAGGATTTTCTGGGCGTGCTCGCCGAGCTCAAGCAATCCGGCTACGACGTCGAGCCGGAATGGTATCAAGCCCAGCTCGAATTTCGTTTTCCCGCCTTCGGCCGCGTCCATCATGGTGGCGTCGGCCTCGAGCTGCGGCAGGCGCTCGAACCCTGGCATGTGCTGGGCGAGGAAGGCACCTCGGGCGGCACCGTACGTTACGTCGATTCGTCGGTCGAGCGGCTGCAAGTGAAAGCGACCGGATTCGTCGAGGGCCGTCACGTCGTCACCTGCAACGGCAGGCGGATGCCGATGACCGAGACCGGCCGCTCCGGCGAGGCGGTCGCAGCCGTCCGCTTCAAGGCCTGGCAGCCGGCCTCCGGCCTGCATCCGACCATTCCGGTGCACGCGCCGCTGACGTTCGACCTGATCGATACGTGGAACGGCCGCTCGCTCGGCGGCTGTGTCTATCATGTCGCCCATCCCGGCGGCCGCAACTACGAGACCAAGCCGGTCAATTCCTATGAGGCCGAGGCGCGGCGGCTGGCGCGCTTCCAGGAGCACGGCCACACCCCCGGCAGGATCGAGCCGCCGCCGGAGGAACGCACAATTGAGTTTCCCTTGACCCTCGACTTGCGAACGCCGCTCCTGCACTAATTGGATGCAGGGGAAGTGCAATGACCGTGTCGGGTGGCCAAGGCAGTAGTCAGGAGAGCAGGGCCCGTCCAGGTCAGCGCCGGATGGCGCAATGGACCCGTGACTATGTCCGGCTGCCCGGCATTCCCGACGAATATATTGCCGAGAATGGCGCGCCGCGACCGGTCTGGGCCCGCTTCTTCGACGCGTTCGCCGCGTTGTCGCCGGCCGATATCGAGCGCCGCTTTGCCTCCGCCGACCGCCATCTGCGCGAGGCCGGCGTCACCTATCGCGCGCCTGGCGATACCTCCGACCGGATCTGGCCGCTCAGCCACCTGCCGTTGATCATCGACGCCGCCGACTGGCGCCAGCTCGCCGCCGGCGTCGCGCAGCGCGCGCAGCTTCTGGAGATGGTGCTGGCCGATCTCTACGGCGAAGGCCGCCTCGTCGCTGACGGCGCGATCCCCGCGGCGGCGATCGCCGAGCACCCACCAGCGGCCGTCGGGCCCTCGGCCGATGTCGGCGGCATAGAGATGCAGATAGCGCCCGCCCGGCGGCTTGATGCCGCTGACCGCACGCAGATATTCGCTGC
>NZ_VKHP01000371.1 GCF_010811875.1 Bradyrhizobium uaiense | reverse complement strand
CTCAATCCCGGCCCGTGGCGGATTCCCTATCATCATCGCGCGCTGCTCGATTACTGCCGTCGGCTCAACGTGACGCTGGAACCCTTCATCCAGCTCAACCACAATGCCTATCTGCACGCGACGCGCGCATTCGAAGGCAAGCCGCAACGCTTTCGCAGCATCAAGGCGGATTTCCAGGGCGGGGTGGCCGAGCTGCTCGAGAAAGTCAGCCAGCAGGGCAGGCTCGACGAGTTCGTCAGCAAGGAGGATCAGGAGATCCTGCTGCAAGCGCTGCGCGATTGGGGCGCGCTGGATCGCGACTACAAGTACAATGCCAACCTGCGTTCCGCCGACGTTCGCGGCTTTGCGCGCGATCCCGGCGGCGGCTTGATGGGCGATCCGCTGCCCAGCGATCCGATCTCGCTCCAGGAGCTGCTGCGCTCGCGGATGTGGCGCTACGTCCAAAGCTTTGCGCACTATGATTTCCAGATGACGATGTTCCAGCCGATCGGCGGCATGGACATGATCGGCAAGGCGTTCGCGCGCGAGGTTGGCGATCTCATCCGCTATAATGCCAAGGTGACGCAGATCCAGCAGAACGGCTCCGGCGTCACTGTGAGCTATGTCGACACGACCAGTCCATCCGCCGTGCAGCAGGCGACCGCCGATTGGTGTATCTGCACCATTCCGCTGTCGATCCTGAGCCAGTTGCCGATCGATGTCGGCCGGCCGATGAAAAATGCGATCGATTCCGTGCCCTACGTCGCCTCGGTGAAAATCGGGCTGCAGTTCAAACGCCGGTTCTGGGAAGAGGACGAGGCGATCTATGGCGGTATCAGCTACACCGACCTGCCGATCCAGCAGATCGCCTATCCGAATACTGGCTTCAACAGTGGCGGCCGCGGCATCCTGCTCGGCGCTTACATGCATGGGGGCGCCAATTCGTTCGAGTTCACCGCCATGACACCGGCCGAGCGGGTCGCCAGCGCGGTCGAGTTCGGTGCCGCAATCCATCCGCAATACAGGAACGAATTCGAGCACGGCGTCGCGGTGGCCTGGCATCGCGTGCCGTTCACGCTCGGCTGCGCCGGCCAGTGGACCGAGGCCGCCCGCGCACAGCACTACCGCAATCTGTGCCAGATCGACGGCCGCATCGCGCTGGCGGGCGAGCACGCATCGCAGCTGCCATGGCAGGAGGGAGCGATCCTGTCGGCGCTCGATGCCATTACCCGATTGCACGAACGCGTGGTGAAGACGTGATGATGCGGGCAGGAACAGTTGTCGCTGCTGCGCTGGCCTTGCCGCCGGCAAGCGCGACCCTTGGAGAGGATAACGCCACGGGCAAGTGCACCTTCTGCTCGGACCGTGGATTTCTAACCAGCGATGACGCTGTCGACCTCCCTGAGGAGCTGGAGACGCGCTGGGTCAGCGGTGGCTACGATCGGCGTCCGTCAGGGAGCCTTGCTTGCCAATGTGACGTCGACAGCGCCGTCTACTGGGAAGGCAACTGGGCGCAACAAGATGAAGGGCAGGCGGGCGCGGTGTGCATTCATTGAGTGTGGTCTGATCCGAACTGATAACGGCTAGCCGCTGTCTTTTCAAACCGTTCTCTTAAGGCACGTGCAAAATCGATTTCGGGAGGAATAGGCAGATGGGAAATCGTTACGTGCCACTCATTGGGATGGTTGCGTTGGCTAGTCAGCAGTATCTGGCGATCGCGTTCATCTATTCGGCTATTCCTGTGATCCTTCGCGGCAACGGTGCCAGCCTGGAACTAGTCGGCCTGTACGGCACCGCTTTCTTTGCATTCACCGTTAACTTCCTTTGGGCCCCGGTGGTGGATCGATGGAGCCTCAATCGTCTCGGGCTGAGACGTTCGTGGATCCTGTTGACCCAAGTCGCCAGTACCATTGTGCTGGCAGCAATGGCATTCTTGAACCCGAAGACCGATTTCGTATCGCTTTTTCTTGTCTCCCTGGTACTTGCGACCATTGCTGCCACGCAGCGGATCGCGACTTTGGGCTATATAGCCGAAGCTCTCGATTCCAGCGAACGGCCGCTCGGCGCAGCGCTGTTGGGTTGGGGCCGGGCTATCGGCCATGTCATCGGCGGCGCCGTCTGCCTCCAATTGATCGAGATGGTCGGTTGGCGTCCAGCTTTGTTGGGTTTGGCGATGCTGCTAGCCGTTTTCGCTGGTTGGGTGTTCGCTATTTCTGAACCGCTCCAACGCAGCGACCGATGGAGCTCGACCCAGCGCCTCTCGATCTCCGCCATCTTTCGCTACCATGGCCTGTGGACGACGGCCGCATTGATCGCGCCGGCGGTTATCGGGATCGCTGTGGCGTTCGCGACGGTTCAGTTGCGGCTTGTTGACCTCGGCTTCGCCGCAGCAGACATTGGATGGATCGGAGCGCTTTCGAACGTATTGACGTACACGCTGGTAGCGCCGCTGACCAGCGCCATCATCGGCCGAATGGCACCGCAGCGAGGCTTGATCGGGGGCTGCGCAGTCATGGCGATAAGTTTCGGCGCACTTGCGATGGTTGATCGCTACGTCAGCGTTCGCGTAAGCGCCGTCGTGAGCGTCGGCATCGTGTTCGCGGCACTCGCTGTTCAACATGTCACGTTCACGAACTGGTTTCTCGGGCTCGCCCGGCCGGGCAAGGCGGGCACAGATGTCACGTTTCTGACTTCGGTAATGTCGGCGTCAGCGTTGGTGGGCTTCGCGGCGAGTGGGTTTGCCGTGGCAAGATTAGGTTACGCGGTCACGCTGATACTGCCGGGCCTCGGCTCTGCTCTCTCGGCCTTGCTCGGCATGGCATTGCTCCGTCAATCTGATAAGAAAGCGCCGGCGAGAGTTAGCAAGCCCTTTTCTGCGGAGCAAATCGTTGGCGCGCGGGACTTACGGAATGAACGACGATGATGGAGTGATCACGCTCATTGGCCGCACCTATAGTTTTGAATCAGCTCATCGCCTTCCCAATCTCCCCGATGGCCATAAGTGCAAGAACCTACACGGCCACAACTACCGTATGGAAGTGGTGATGCGCGGAGAGGTAGACGCGAGAGGATTCGTGAAGGATTTCGCTGAAATGGATGCCGAGCTGGAGCCGCTGCTGAAGCTCGTCGATCACCGACTGCTCAACGATGTCGACGGACTGGAGAACCCAACCGCCGAGATCATCGCCCGTTGGTTCTTTGATCGCATTCCCAATTGCGCGAGTGTGCGGATTTATGAGACTGCCGATTGTTGGGCGGAGGTTGCGGCTTGTGGCGGCAGTCCAAAACGCGCGCCGAGGTAGTCGAGGGCGCTGAAGCGCCAATGCAAGAGCACTATGGATGCCGAGCAATGTGGCCGGTGCTCGGCGGCGTCCGCGCTTGCCTAGGCATCGAACTCGACCGATATTCCTCAGCTGTGCTGCTGATCCCCTTTGGCCTGCCACGGTGGAAGAGTTCCCGCGCCCAGTCATCGGGCCGCTCATCCGGTCGAGATGCAGGTAGTCTAGGTCGCTGCTGACTTGTCTGGCATCGTCGCCGGCCGTGGCACATTGCCCTGATGGCGTGACGCGGCACCGACATACTACTCGTAAATCAGCGAGCTGATTGGCATCCAAGGGCCGGATACTGCGATTGCTCTTGAGCACACAGATCGACAATGCGCTTCACTGATGTGGCCTGGCTCTCGAACTACTCTCGAAGCAGTTGCTCCACCTGTCGTCGATCACGACTTGCCTGACAGCCACAGCTTCGCTTTGTGCGCAAAGTTCACACGCACGACCATGCGCCCTCTCGGGGCGCTTTGCTGAAACCGTGACGGGCACGTCTTGGAAGTGTGTGGAACGACGGTTTTGCGTCTCGGGCGATGGTGATGACTACTCGATCCGGTAGCTTTGTCGTTCAGCCGCATGAGCTAGTGGTTAGGGCCGCTTTGACAGACACGCCTCGCGCACCAAGGGCCGCGCCGGGCAGGGGAAACGCGATGAAATTGACCGCTCCGGGTCTCACCTCTCTTGCGCTGATCCTGTTTGCCTCTGGGGCGATGGGGAGCGCTTGGGCCAACAATCCGTCGCCCGCCCAGGTCACAATACCGGCCGGCCAGAAGGGTGGTGGCGGGCAAAACCTGGGCATGTCGTCGCTGTCCGAGCAGCATCGCCTGCCGCCGGACTCCAGCACCAGGCACACGCTTGAGCTGCCTGGGCGGACGCTTTCTTTCGTCGCGACCGCTGGTTCCATCCGCCTGTTCGACGATAAGGGTGAGCCGCAGGCCGATATCGTCTATACCTCCTATCAGCTTGAAGGCACTGATCTCGGCACGCGCCCGGTTACATTCTTCTTCAACGGCGGACCAGGCTCATCTTCGGCGTGGCTGCAGCTTGGCAATGCCGGACCGTGGCGGCTGCCGATCAATGCTGACGAGGTCACGCCATCGACATTTCCGCAGGTGAGTCCAAACGCGGAAACGTGGCTCGATTTCACTGATCTGTGTTTCTCGATCCTGTAGGCACCGGCCATAGCCGTTTCGCGGCGACCGGCGATGACGCGCGCAAGTGGCTCTATTCCGTTGAGGGCGACGTCAACGCGCTCGCGCTGGTGATCCGTCGCTGGCTCGAAAAGCATGACCGGCTGTTGTCGCCGAAGTACATCGCGCGTGAAAGCTATGGCGGCATTCGCGGGCCAAAGGTCGTCGATCAGTTGCAGATGCGGCAGGGCATAGGGGTCAGAGGCCTGATCATGCTCTCGCCAGTGTTCGACTACAGCGCCGGTAGGGGCCCGTTGCACTATGTCGCCACGCTGCCCAGCTATGTCGCGACCCTGCGTGAAGCCGAAGGTTCGGTAAGCCGAACTGATCTCGCCGACGTGGAAGCCTATGCGCGCGGCGAGTTTCTGGTCGATCTTATCAAAAGCCAGGCCGACCAGGAAGCAACCACGCGTCTGGCCGACAAGGTCGCGGTGCTGACCGGCATCGACCAAGCGGTCAGCCGTCGGCTCGCCGGCCGTTTCGAAGTTGCCAAGTTCCGCCGTGAGTTCGACCGCAAGAATGGCAAGTTAATCGGCAGATTTGACGCCTCGGTGCGTGGCCTCGATCCATATCCGGAGTCCGATATCCAGCTTTCAGGCGATCCCTCAAGCGATACGCTGGTGGCGCCTCTGACCAGCGGAGCTGTCGATCTCCTTACGCGCAAGCTTGGCTGGCGGCCGGAGGGCTCCTATGAACTAATCGCGAGGTCAGGGAGGCCTGGGATTTCGGCCGCAGCCCTCCGGAGTCAGTTTCGGAGCTGCGCAAGATCTTGGCGACGGACCGGAATATGAAATTGCTGGTCGCGCACGGGCTGTTTGACCTGGCCACGCCATATTTCGGATCACAGATCGTGCTCGATCAGCTGCCGCCATTTGCCTCCACACCGCGCGTCAAACTTGTCGTTTTTCCGGGAGGCCACATGTTCTATTCACGAGACGGCTCGCGCCACGCTTTTCGAGCAGAGGTCGAAGCGCTGATGAAATGACGCCGACACCAGGCCTCGTCAGCAGCAAGCCCGCCTTCGCACGAACATAATGTCGCTGATGCTACAGGACAGAGCACAAGTGGGCCGGTCTTTTGCAATCAAGGCGTGGATTGTCGTTGTCTGGCCGCTAGACGACGCGGTCCAAAAAATGGTTGCGAACAAAACTCGGCTTGATTAGCCAAGGAGTAAGCTGGTGGGCGCAATCTGATGCGCGCTCTCACGCTGGGCGGGCGTGACGCGCTTCGTCGAAGATGGCCGAATCGAGCTCGACAATTGCGCCGCCGCGCGCGATCCGCCCGATCGAGTTCACGGAAGAGCGTATCGTTCGTAGATCCTGACGGCGACGCCAAACACCGCGCTGTCATCCCCTCCGTGGCCGAAACCTGTAAGCGCTGACTTATAACCGCTGATCCCATTTTCGGTGTTCTCACCGGGTCCGTCAACGATCACCCGAACTGCCTCTCGACAGTTTGTTGCCACGGCCCCAGGGAAACAGTTGGAATCAGGCTCGAGTGAACCAATCAATCTTCTTGAGCCGCGTGGGTGAGCAACAAAACGTGTCATCGAGAATTTTTCTCAGGTGAGACGCGCTTCTCGAAATCGGCTGAGTAAAGCGCTTTCTGGAGAGCCGAAATGAATCTGAGGCCGCGCCCTACGGCACACCCCCGTGAAGGATCGTGAGGGGCTGGCGCACGAGCAAGCTCTTATTCGCCGCAAGTACCAGGCGAGCTTCGATTTGTCCTTTCGACCACCCAAAACCGGCATGCATTCTAATGCCTCCTAGGGGCCAGGTGTTGATCTTCTCAGCGCGTCTGTTGCCGAAACTCTCCACCATTACAGCGCTTCGGAAAGAAGGCGCGGGTGTTTGAAGGAGCCACCCGCGCCGAGTTTGCTTCGCCAGCTTGGCCGCCTTGGGGGGCGTGAAGATAAACAGCCAAGCCGATAAGGTTCGCAGCAATTCATGTGCCAAGTGGGTCACCATGCAAGAGTAGCAAACAGGCAGTACTCGACAGAGCGCAGCGGCTAGTGTTCTGTCCCGTAAGTTCGTAGCATAATTATTGCATTGGTTTCGGGTATCCTGATCGAAGGAGATACCCGATGCGCACCGGACGGCCGAAGGCGACGCTGACGATTTCGAGTGACGAACGTA
>NZ_VKHP01000036.1 GCF_010811875.1 Bradyrhizobium uaiense | reverse complement strand
TGCCGCCGGACTTCTCGCGGGTCTGGTTGACCTGCATCCTGGCATAGACCTGCATCAGGCCGACCTCGTTCGACAGCGTCACGAGCTTGAAGCCCATGTTGATCGCACGCACCGCGCCTTCGGCGCCGGAGCAGTGGATGCCGGGGTTGAGGCCGCGCTTGCCGCACTCCTTGATGATCTTCTCGTAGATCTTGAGAATCTCCGGCTCGTCGCGATCGAGCTTCGGCACCAGGCCGTAGGAGAAGCCGAGATCGGACGGGCCGATATAGACGCCGTCGATACCTTCGACATCGAGGATGGCTTCCATGTTCTCGACCGCGGTCTTGGTCTCCATCATCGGCAGCAACACGATCTCGTCGTTGGCGGTCTGCTGGTAGGTGCCCGCCGAACCGTACATGCCGGCGCGGATCGGACCGTTGGAGCGCACGCCCTTCGGCGGATATTTTGCGTAGGAGACGAGGTTCTTGGCTTCCTGCGGCGTGTTGACCATCGGGCAGATCACGCCATATGCGCCGCCATCCAGCACCTTGCCGATGATGCCGGGCTCGTTCCAGGGCACGCGGACCATCGGCGTAACCGGATGAGCATGCATCGACTGGAAGCATTGCACCATCGACTGATAGTCCTGCACGCCATGCTGCATGTCGACGGTGACGCTGTCGAAGCCGCACTGCGCGATCACTTCGGCCGAAAACCCGGAGGGGATCGCGAGCCACGCGTTCACCACCGCCTTGCCCGACGCCCAGACCTGCTTGACCTTGTTTGCCATTGATTGCGTTTCCTTTTGTGGTTCTCGGAGGTTTTCTTGAAGGTTTTCTTGGAGAGCGGACCTCAGCTGGTCGCCCGCTGGATCGAGACTTCACTGACGCCGACTTCGCGCGCAGTATTCACTATCGCCGCCCAGGTGTCGTCAGGCAAGGGGATGCCGTTCTTGGTGCGATCGGCGCGGGTCTTGCGCTCGGGATCGCCCGGAACCAGCACGGAATCCGTGCCCGCGATCGGCTTCGTGGCGCGGATGAAATCGGTGTAGCGGGTGATTTCGTCGTCGAAGAAATTGCTGGTGTCGATCACCTTGGGATCGATGTAGAACGCCATCATGCCGTTGGCGAAGCGGCGGTCCGACGAGGTCGCGCCGGTGCCGGTCAGCGCACCGCCGAGCAGTTCGCAGATGAAGGCGAGACCGGAGCCCTTGTGATCGCCGAAAGCGCGGATCGCACCGGTTCCCTTGGTGTGGTCGCGCGGCCCGTCCGGCGTGTACGGGCCATACAGCACCTGCGGGTCCTCGCTCAACGTGCCGTCGGCATCGACGAGCGCGCCGGTCGGCAGCTTCTTGCCGCCGCGGCTCGCCACCAGGCACTTGCCCTCGGCGACGACGGATGTCGCGAAATCCAGCACGATCGGGTCCTGACCCTGGCGCGGAATGCCGACGCAATACGGCGCGGTGGACAGGCGCTTCTCGACGCCGCCATAGGGCGCGACCAGCAGCGAGCCAGCCGCGGTCACGAAATGAATTGAAACGAGGCCTTCGGCGGCGGCCATTTCGGCCCAGTCGCCGACGCGGCCGAGATGACCGGAGTTACGCAGCGCAACCGCAGCAAGCCCCGCCTTCTTGCACTTCTCGATGCCGAGCCTGACAGCAACCGGCGTAACCGTCTGGCCGTAACCGAACTTGCCGTCGACCACCGCGAGCGACGGCGTGTCGACCACTACCTCGGGGGTCTGGTTCGGTACGATCGAGCCCATCTTCTTCCACCTGACATAGACCGGCACGCGGATCACGCCATGGCTGTCATGCCCGGTGAGGTTCGCCGTCGTCAGGTAGGTCGCGATGCGCTTCGCCTCTTCCGGAGAGGACTCCGAATGGGAAAACACCTCGGACACGAAGTTGATGAGATTATCGACCTTGATGGTGACCATGAAAAACCAGCTCGTTCAGTTATTGGAGCGCGATCTGATCGGAAAACCGGTACCCACTTTTCCGGATCATGCTCAGGCGTGAGTTTTGGCGTGGCCGCCGAGATAGGCCGCGGCGATGGCTTCATTGCCCCACAATTCGTCGGGCTTGCCGCCGAGCACGATCCGCCCGGTTTCCAGGACAAGACCGTGATCGGCGACCGAGAGTCCCATGCGCGCATTTTGCTCGACGAGCAAGACCGTGGTGTCCTTCCTGATCTGCGAAATGATGCGGAACACCGCCTGCACGATCACAGGCGCAAGCCCGAGCGAAGGCTCGTCGAGCAGCAGCAACCGCGGCTTGGCCATCAGGCCGCGCGCGACCGCAACCATCTGCAACTGGCCGCCGGACAGCGTCCAGCCGAGCGCATTGGAGAAGGCGCGAATGTCCGGAAACAGGTCGAACATCGCGTCGGCCTCGCGCGAGATCTGCGCGGCCCCGACCTTCCGGTTCGACGCGCCGAGCATGATGTTCTCTTTCACGGTGAGGCCCGGAAACACGCGGCGGCCTTCCGGCACATGCGAGATGCCGAGCCGCACGATCGCTTCCGGCCCGAGGCCTGCGATCGAGTGACCGTCGAACAGGATGTCGCCGGAAGCGGGCTTGGCGAGGCCGGAGATTGCGCGCAGCGTGGTCGACTTGCCGGCGCCATTGGCACCCAGCAGCGTCACCACCTGCCCTTGCTCCACGGCGATGGTGACGCCGCGCAGCGCCTCGATCTCGCCGTAGCGGACCGCCAGATTGCGGATTTCGAGCAGCGGCATCATTCGCTCCCGAGATAGGCGGAGACGACATCGGGATGGCGCAGCACCGCCATGGACTCGCCGTCCGCGATGCGGCGTCCGAAGTTGAGCACGGTGATGTGCTGGGCGGCTTCCGAGACCAGCGTCATGTCGTGATCGATAATGAAGATGGTGAGGCCCTGGGCTGCGATGCGCTTGAGTAGCTCATGCAGCTCCAGCTTCTCGGTCGAGTTGAGGCCCGCGGCCGGTTCGTCGAGCAGCAGCAGTGTCGGGTTCGACGCCAGCGCCCGCGCGATCTCGATCAGACGCTGATGGCCGTAGGAGAAGCTCGAGATCAGCTCATTGGCGCGGTTGCCGAGGCCGACGAAGGTCAGCGCCTCCATTGCCCGTTCCGTCAGCGCGTCGTCGCCCTTCCCGATCATGGTGTTGCCGGGCCGCTCGGCGCCGATTTCGACATTTTCCAGCGCGGTCATCGAGCGGAACAGGCGGATGTTCTGGAAGGTACGTCCAAGTCCCGCAGCGGTGCGCTGATGCGGCGCCATGCTGGTGATGTCGGTGCCGTCAAGCACGATCTTGCCTGATGTGGCCTTGTAGAGACCCGACAGCACGTTCAGCGTCGTGGTCTTGCCGGAGCCGTTGGGTCCAATCAGCGCATGCACACTGCCGCGCTTCACCGCGATGTCGACGCCGTCGACTGCCTTGAGGCCGCCGAAATGCTTCGACAGCCCGGTGACTTCGAGCACGATGTCGCCGCCCGTGGTCGCCGGTTTGAGCTGGAGCGCTCCAGCTACAGGCGGCGCTTTGGTGTGCGCGCGCCAGCGCGTGAAGGCGTCCGACACGAAGCCCCAGATACCGTCAGGCATGAAGCGGATGATCAGGATCACCGACAGGCCGTAGATCGCGAGGTAGAGACCCGGCACGCTCTTGAGGAAGCGCAGCCATTCCGGGATCAGGATCAGCAGGCCGGTGCCGATCACCGAGCCGATCGGCGAGGCCACGCCGCCGAGCAGCGACATGGTCAGAAACTGGATCGATTCCGCAAACGAGAACTGGTCCGGACTGACATAAGCGAAGCCGCCTGCGAACAGGCCACCCGCGAGGCCGCCGAGCACCGCACACACCGCAAAGGCGGAGACCTTGGTGCGGAACACGTCGATGCCGTTGACGCCGGCCGCGAGCTCATTGTCGCGCACCGCACGCATGGCACGGCCAAGCTTGGTGTCAGGCAGATGCCAGACCAGATAGCCGACGATGGCGAGCATCGCGACGCAGAAAGCCAGATAGCTTTGCGAGGACTGGAACAGCTCGGGCCGGCGAATGTTGGCGACGCCGTCCGGTCCGTGGGTCACGCCGACCGCGTTGATCATCACCAGCGTCACGATCTGCTGGAACGAGATCGTGACCATCGCAAGGTAATGGCCGCCTAGCCGCAGCGTCGACATGCCGAGGAATGCACCGGCAACCAGCGTGATCGCGCAGGCGCCGACCAGGCAGAGCCAGAAGTTCAGATGCAGGTCGGCAGTGCCGAGGCCGACGGCATAGGCGCCGAAGCCGAAGAACGCGGCCTGCGCCAGGTTGATCTGGCCGCACAGGCCGAGCACGACCGAGAGCCCGAACACCGCGATCGAGAAGGTCGTGGCCTGCAGCAGGATGTTGAGGATGTAACCGTCGAACTGCATCGAGGCGGCGAGCGCCACCAGCACCGCAGCGCCGATGAAATACGGCAGATGACGGATGATCAGCGGCTTCGAGCGCACGGCCGGCGCCGGAATCATATTGTCGCTGGCGCTCATGCTTTCTCCGCGACGCGTTCGCCGAAGATGCCCTGCGGCCGGAACACCAGGAAAGCGATCAGCACCAGGAAGGCAAAGCCGTCCTTGTACGGCACCGAAATATAGGCGGCGCCGAACGTTTCGATGACGCCGAGCGCGAGGCCCCCGACGATGGCGCCGGCGACATCGCCGAAGCCGCCGATGATGGTCGCGGCAAACGCCTTCAGCGCAATCGTGGAGCCCATCTGGATCGAGACGAACAGCACCGGTGCCACCAGGATGCCGGCGAGACCGCCGAGCACGGCCGAATAGATGAAGGTGATCATGATCATGGTGGAGACGGAAATGCCGAGCAGCGAGGCCATTTCCTTGTCCTGCGAGGTCGCCTGCAGCTTCTTGCCGAGCAGCGTCTTCTCGAAGAACCAGAAATTGAACAGCACCAAAAGGATCGTGACGCCGATGATCAGAAGATACTGGCTGTCGAGATAGACCGGACCGAGCTGGATGCCGGGCGTATCGAACCAGCCCTGCAGCACCTGCGGCTGCGGACCGTAGATCGCGAGCACCGAGTTCGACAGCAGGATCGAGGCGCCGATGGTGGCGATGATGACGGGAAGATAGGTGCGGTGGCGCAGCGGATAATAGACGCCGAGATTGAAGATCACGCCGAGCAGCGCCATGCCGGAGAGCGCGATCACGAAGGACAGCCAGTAAGGCAGGCCGAGCTCGACGCAGACCACCATCAGATAGGCGGCGACCATGGAGAACTCGCCTTGCGCGAAGTTCACCACATTGGTGGCGCGGAAGATCAGCACGAAACCGAGCGCCACCAGCGCGTAGACCGCGCCGATGCCGATGCCGGTGAACAGCAGTTGCAGAACCAGATCCATGACAGCGCTCGATTGAAAGGCGAAGCGAACATCCCGGCACCAGCCGGATTGGAGTGATTGTCGTTCGGGAGGGGGTAGGGCTCTCTCCCCCCTTGCGGGGGAGAGTTGGAGAGAGGGGTAAGCCACGAATTCCGCCCGTGCGGCTTACCCCTCTCCCTAACCCTCCCCCGCACACAAGTCGGGCTCGCCCGACTTGTGCGGATTCATGGTGCGCAACCGGGGTTAACCCCGGTTGCGTGGGGGAGGGAACCCATCCATTCGGGCCTCCCTGACCCGCTCGGATCAATCGTTGAAGTCGATGTGCTTGTCGTAGACGATCTTGCCCTTGTCGTTCTTCACGACATTGTAGCCGTGCAGACCGTCGCCATTCTTGTCGAAATTGTACTCGCCTTCGGCACCCGCAAACTTCTGCGTCGCCAGGATGGCCTCGCGGATCTTGGTCGGGTCGGTCGAGCCGGCCTTGTTGATCGCCGCCGACAGGATGGTGATCGCATCGTAGGGCCAGGCGCTCTGGTTGTCGGGCGCGGTCTTGTAGGCATCGCGATAGGCCTTGCCGAACGACTTCGCGACATCGCTCGAATCTTCGGCGAAGTCGGCGACACCGTAGGTGCCGAACAGCGCGGGACCGGCGAGCTTGGTCGACGACACCGCCACCACCGAGGGCGAGCCGACCCACGGAATGTTGACGCCAAGCTGGCGCAGCTGCCGGGCAAAGATGCCGAGGTCGTTCTCGAAAGTGAAGTAGGTGCCGAGCACATCGGCGCCGGACTGCTTCACGGCCAGCACCACCGGGGTGAAGTCCTGGCTCTGGTTGGCGTAGCCCTGGTCGAGCACCGGCGGCGCACCGAGCTTGGTCAGCGCTTCGGTGAGTGCCTTGCCGCCCGCGGTGCCGAACGCATCGGTGGAATGCACGATCGCCCATTTCTTCTTGCCGAGCGTGTTGACGCCATAATCGGCGATCACGCGGCCGGAATAATTGTCATTCGGGCGGAAGCGGAACAGCCACGGATTGCCGGAATGGGTGAGATCGGGATTGGTGCCGCCGATCATGACCGGCTTGCCGACCTTGATCACGTCGGGCGCCATCGCCTGCACCTGGGTCGAGCGGATCGAGCCGAGGAAGGCGACGATGTCGGATTGCGCGGCGAGCTTGGAGAACGCCAGCACGATGCCCGGATTGGTGGTCTGATCGTCCTCGATCACGAGCTCGACCTGCTTGCCGAGCACGCCGCCGGCCTTATTGACCGCGGCCAGCGCCAGCTTGGCGCCGTTCTGGGCCCAAAGCCCCTGCTCCGCTGCCGGTCCGGTCACCGGCACGCACATGCCGATCTTGATGGTCGCGCCCTGCGCCCATGCGCTGCGCATCAGCGCGGGAGCAGCGAGACCTGCCGCCAAGCCGGCGGAAAACTCACGCCTCGTCAGTTTCATTCCATCCTCCCTGTCATGCGCCGAACTTTCATGTCGGCTGCGTTGAGACGAGCTGACGCGTCGATCTGTTGCCCACTCCGCAGCCGTCAATCGGCGCGACGAACAAACGTGAGCGCCACTGCAGCGCACAAGACGCGCAACGGCGGCCATCAATCTGGCGTTTGGCGTAGCTAAACATGATTGCACATTGCACGCAATAGTCAAAAGTTCGCTGGCAACGGTGCGTAAATGCCTGCTACCAGCGACCGTGGCGGGATCACATGATAGCGTGACCAACGGGCAGCCATTGATGTCGATTCCAAGAACGAAATCGCAGACCAGACGGAAACAGCCGGCCTACGCGCTGATCAAGAGCGCATTGGCAAAGCACATCCGGGCCGGCGACGTTCCGCCGGGCACGGTTCTCTCCGAATCGGCGATCGCGACCTTGTTCGGCTCCAGCCGCTCGCCGGTGCGACAGGCCTTCGAACAACTCGAGCATATCGGCCTGGTGCGCCGCTTCGACGGCCGCGGCGTCATCGCCGGCAAACGCAAGGTCGAGCCACGCCGCGTACCGATCACGCCGGAGATGTTCGGGCTGACCGACGGCCCGGTCGAGGCGGTGCGCAGCGACGCCTGGGACGCTCTCTATTACAAGCTCGAACGCGAGATCATTTACCGCTCGCTGTTCGGGCGCTTTCGGGTCAGCGAGCTGGCGCTGGCGCGGCACTTCCGGGTTGGACGCACGGTTGCGCGCAATTTGCTGCTACGCGCGCAAGCGATCGGAATCCTGGAGAAAGGCGCCAAGGCGCACTGGTATGTGGTGCCACTGGACGAGGATCGCCTCCGCGACATCTTCGAGGTGCGCGCAACGCTCGAGCCGCTGCTGCTGAAATCCGCTGCGGCGAAGATTCCTGCCGAACTGCTGGACAGCATGGCGGAGCGGCTGCGCGAGGGAATCCAATTTCGCAGCCGCGTCGGCGTCGGCGAGCTCGATGAGATCGAGGGTGACCTCCATATCCGCTGCCTGGGTTACGGCATCAATCGCGAGATGCTCGAAGCGCTCAAGCGCACCCACTGCGCCTTCGTGATCGGCAAGCACATTCAGGTGGCCCTCACCGCGCCGCAGATCGATTCCTTCATGGACGAACATCTGGTGATCATCGAAGCCTTGCGAGCGCGCGACGGCGATGCGGCCGCCGCGATCTTGCGCCGCCATATCGAGTGGTCGCATTCGAAGGTCGCCGGCTGGATCGCCGAATTCCGCGCCATCAACGTGATTTCGCGCGTGCCCTACATGGCCTGAACGGCATTGCCGCGCGTCAACGCGGCTAGTCTTCGGCCTCGACTTCGGCTTCACCGGCCGAGCCCATTCCGGCAAGAGTGGCTTCCAGCGCGCCCAGCATCTCCTGCAGCTCGGCAAGCTTGCGCGCGCCGTAGCGCTTGGTGATGGCGGCGTAGATCACCTCCGACGTCGGCGCCACCGCCTCGATCAGCTTCAACCCCTTGGCGGAGATCGAAACCACCGCACGCCGTGCATCGTTCTCTGCCGCCCTCCGCTCGATCAACGCGCGGGCCTCGAGATCGCGCAGGATTCGCGACAGGCTCGGACCAAGCAGGAACGCCACGCGGGCGAGCTCGGTGACCTCGATCTCGTCGCCCGCGGTGAGCGCACGCAGGATCCGCCACTGCTGCTCGGTCAGCCCGTGATTGCGCAACGACGGGCGGAATTGCCGCATCACCGCCTCGCGCGCGCGGAGCAGCGACATCGGCAGCGAGCGCGAGAACTCGCGCATCGGGGTCCGTCGCGCCGACGCGTCGTCCTCCGGCCGTATCTCGTCCAATTTCTTGCGCGCCATGACCTAATCCACCGCCGCAAACTTTTGCACCGCAACATGCCTTGATTCAGTTTGCGGGAATTCACTTAACATGTTAATCATCTCCCGACATCCACTTTTGTGTAGCACGCATGGCCCTCTCCAAGGACGATATCCGCGCTGCCGCCGAGCGGCTCGACAGTGCGGAAAAGACCCGCAAGCAAATCCGCCAGCTCTCGCTGGAATACCCCCGCATTACCCTCGAAGACGCCTACGCGATTCAGAAGGCCTGGGTCGAGATGAAGGTGGCGCAGGGGCGCGTCGTCAAGGGCCACAAGATCGGCCTGACCTCGAAGGCGATGCAGAGTGCGCTCAATATCGACGAGCCCGATTCCGGCGTTCTGCTCGACGACATGTTCTTTACCGATGGCGGCCTGGTGCCGACCGATCGTTTCATCGCAACCCGCGTCGAGGCCGAGCTCGCCTTCGTGATGAAGCATCGTCTCGCCGGACCGAATTGCACGCTGTTCGATGTGCTCAACGCCACCGACTTCGTGGTCCCGGCGCTGGAAATCCTCGATACGCGTGTGGAACGCGTCGATCCCGAGACCAAGGCGACGCGCAAGATCTTCGACACCATCGCCGACAACGCCGCCAATGCCGGCATCGTGCTCGGCGGCCGGCCGATCCGCCCGCTGGAGCCCGATCTGCGCTGGATCGGCGCGCTGTGCTTTAGAAATGGCCAACTCGAGGAAACCGGTCTCGCCGCCGGCGTGTTGAATCATCCGGCGACCGCAGTGGCGTGGCTTGCCAACAAGATCGCGCCGAACGGGCGGGCGCTGGAGGCCGGACAAATCGTGCTGGCAGGCTCCTTCATCCGTCCGATCGAGACCCGCAAGGGCGACACCATCCAGGCCGATTACGGACCTTACGGTTCCGTGAGCTGCTACTTCGCCTGACGCACTCAGCAGGAGCGCTGCATGCCGCATTTCACGCTTGAATATTCAGCCAATCTCGACGGTCTCGTCGATATGGGCGCGACCGTTGAGGTGGTCCGCAAGGCCGCGGTCGAGACCGGCATCTTCCCGCTCGGCGGCATCCGGGTCCGCGCCGTCAGGTGCGAGCACTACGCGATCGCCGACGGCCGCAAGAACTACGCCTTCCTCGACATGGTGCTGCGGCTCGGCGAAGGCCGCGACCTCGCCGCCCGCAAGAAGGCCGGCGAGCACATCTTCAAGGCGCTGTCGGCCCATCTCGATCCGGTATTCGCCAACAGCAAGTTCGCTTTGTCGTTCGACATGCAGATCAACGACAAGGAAACCAGCTGGAAACGCAACAACATCCACGACGCACTGAAGGTGGAGACGGTCAATGGATAAAGCGATAGCGAAATCATCAGCCGACGTGTTCCAGGCCAATCGCGATCGCGCCGGCCCCCTGCTCGCCAAGCTGAAAGCAGAAGGCATCGGCAACGTGATTGACGGCAAGGTCGTGCCGGCGGCCTCCGGCCAGACCTTCGAGACGAAATCGCCGATCGACGGTACGGTGCTTTCGACCGTGGCGCGCGGCAATGCCGAGGATATCGACCGCGCGGCAACCGCGGCGGCCAAGGCCTTCAAGGGCTGGCGTGACATGCCGGCTGCCCAGCGCCGCAAGGTGCTGCGTCGCGTTGCCGATGCAATCGAGGAGCGCGCCGACGATATCGCCGTGCTCGAATGCATCGACACCGGCCAGGCGCACCGCTTCATGGCCAAGGCCGCGATCCGCGCCGCGGAGAATTTCCGCTTCTTCGCCGACAAATGCGGCGAAGCCCGCGACGGCCTCAACACGCCCTCGGACGAGCATTGGAACATCTCGACCCGGGTGCCGATCGGCCCGGTCGGCGTGATCACGCCGTGGAACACACCGTTCATGCTCTCGACCTGGAAGATCGCGCCGGCGCTCGCGGCCGGCTGCACGGTGGTGCACAAGCCGGCGGAATGGTCGCCGGCGACCGCCGATATGCTGGTCAAGCTCGCCAAGCAGGCCGGGCTTCCGGACGGCGTGCTGAACACCGTGCACGGTTTCGGCGAAGAGGCCGGCAAGGCGCTGACCGAACACCCCGCCATCAAGGCGATCGGCTTCGTCGGCGAGAGCTCCACAGGATCTGCGATCATGGCGCAGGGCGCGCCGACCCTGAAGCGCGTGCATTTCGAGCTCGGCGGCAAGAACCCGGTGATCGTGTTCGACGACGCCGATCTCGACCGCGCGCTCGATGCCGTCGTGTTCATGATCTACTCGCTCAATGGCGAGCGCTGCACGTCATCGAGCCGGCTGCTGGTTCAAGCGAGCGTTGCCGACAGGTTCATCGAGAAGCTGACCGCGCGCGTGAAGGCGCTGAAGGTCGGCCACCCGCTCGATCCCGCAACCGAGATCGGGCCGCTCATCCACGAGCGGCATCTGGCCAAGGTGTGCAGCTATTTCGACGTCGCCAAGAAGGACGGCGCCACGATCGCGGTCGGCGGCACGGCGCATGACGGCCCGGGCGGCGGCCATTATGTGCAGCCGACGCTGGTCACCGGCGCCAACGCAAACATGCGCGTCGCGCAGGAAGAGGTGTTCGGCCCGTTCCTGACCGTGATCCCGTTCAAGGACGAGACTGACGCCATCGAGATCGCGAACGGCGTGCAATACGGTCTGACCGGCTATGTCTGGACCGGCGACATGGGCCGCGCGCTTCGCGTCGCAGATGCGCTGGAAGCCGGCATGATCTGGCTCAACTCGGAAAACGTCCGCCACCTGCCGACCCCGTTCGGCGGCATGAAGTCGTCAGGCATCGGCCGCGACGGCGGCGACTACTCGTTCGACTTCTACATGGAAACCAAGCACGTCTCGCTCGCTCGCGGGACGCACAAGATCCAGAAACTGGGAATTTAGCCAGGACTGTCATTGCGGGGCGACGCTTAGCGGCGAGCCCGGAATGACGAAAGATAGAGGAAACACCAATGCCCGTTCCGACGCACGTTTTCGACCCGCCGTTCAACATCATCCGCTGCAGCCACGCCGTGCTCGACGTCACGGATCTCGACAAGAGCGCCGCCTTCTACGAGAAGACGGTCGGCCTCCACATCGAGGACCGCGACGACAAATCGGTGTATCTGCGCGCCAGCGAGGAGCACCAGCATCACTCGGTGGTGCTGCGCAAGGCGGCGAAGGCCGCCTGCAACCGGCTCGGCTTCAAGGTCGGCAATGACGGCGACCTCGACAAGGCGGCCGCCTTCTGCTCAGAGAACGGCATCGCCTACGCCTTCGTCGACCAGCCGTTCCAGGGCCGCACGCTGCAATTCACCGATCCGTTCGGTTTCCAGATCGAACTCTACGCCACGATGGAGAAGCGCCCGCATCTGCTGCGCCGCTACGATCTCTACAAGGGTTGTCATCCGCAGCGGCTGGATCATTTCAACGTGTTCGCCGCCGAAGTGCAGGACACCGTCGACTTCTACGCCCGGCTCGGCTTCCGCCTCACCGAATATGCCGAGGAGGACGGCGACAACGGCCGTATCGCCGCGGCCTGGATGCACCGCAAGGGCAATGTCCACGACTTCGCGATCACCAACGGTAAAGGCCCGCGCCTGCACCACATCGCCTATTGGGTGCCGACCGCAATGAACATCGTGCATCTCTGCGACGTGATGGCCTCGTCCGGTTTCCTGAAGAACATCGAGCGCGGCCCGGGCCGGCACGGCATCTCCAACGCCTTCTTCCTCTACATCCGCGATCCCGACGGCCACCGCATCGAGCTCTACACCAGCGACTATTTCACCGGGGATCACGATCATGAGCCGCTGCGCTGGTCGCTGCGCGATCCGCGCCGCCAGACGCTGTGGGGCGCGCCGGCACCACGCTCCTGGTTCGAGGAAGGGTCGACCTTCGCAGGCCAAGCGGTGCGCGAGCCACGCTTCGTCGCCGACGTGCTGGTTGCGGACTAGTGTACGCCTCTCCCCACCTGTCGTCCCTGCGAAAGCAGGGACCCATAACCCCAGGACCGCGTTGCGGCCAAGATCGTCGCCCCGCGTGCCATAATCTGAAGCCTGTGGTTATGGGTCCCGGCTCGCGCTTCGCTTGGCCGGGACGACATCAAGAATTGGATTGCTAATGTCAGCCCCTCGCCTCGCCACTTATTCCGTCAACGGCGCCACCAGCTATGGCGCCGTCACCGACACCGGCATCGTCGACCTCTCGTCGCGCTTCGCCAAGGATTATCCGACCTTGCGCGAGGCGATCGCCGCCGGCGCACTGACCAGGCTCGTGGAGGATGCCGCCAAGCGCGCCCCCGACCACGCGCTCGACGCGGTCACCTGGCAGCCGCCGATCCCGTCGCCGGACAAGATCATCTGCATCGGCGTCAACTATCCGGACCGCAATGCCGAGTACAAGGACGGCTCGGACGCGCCGAAATACCCCAGCATGTTCCTGCGGGTGCCGCGCTCCTTCGTCGGCCACAACACGCCGGTGGTGCGACCGCGCATCTCGCCGCAGCTCGACTATGAGGGCGAGCTGGTGCTGGTCATCGGCAAGGCCGGCCGGCACATTCCGGAGAGCGCCGCGCTCGATCACATCGCCGCGATCACGCTCTGCAATGAAGGCACCATCCGCGACTGGGTGCGCCACGCAAAATTCAACGTCACTCAGGGCAAGAATTTCGATTCCACCGGCAGTCTCGGCCCGTGGATCGTGCCCTACACCAGCGAAGCGCAGATCGCCGATATCCGCCTGACCACACGGGTCAACGGCGAAGTCAGGCAGGACGACCGCACCTCGCGCTTGATCTTCGGCTTCCGCTACCTCATCAACTACATCTCGACCTTCACGACACTGGTTCCCGGCGACATCATCGTTACGGGGACGCCAACCGGAGCAGGTGCGCGGTTCGATCCGCCGCGTTATCTGAAGCCCGGCGATGTCGTCGAGGTTGAGGCCGAAGGCGTCGGCATCTTGCGCAACGGCGTCGTCGACGAAGCCATCTAACCTCGCGAGCAAAGTGGACAGTGCCATGACCTCAACATCCGGCGGCGAAGCGATCGTCAACGGCCTCGTCGCCCACGGCGTCGATACCGTATTCGGCCTGCCCGGCGCGCAGATCTATGGCCTGTTCGATGCCTTCCAGCAGGCGCAGCTCAAGGTGATCGGCGCCCGGCATGAGCAGGCCTGCGGCTACATGGCGTTCGGCTATGCCCGCTCCTCGGGCAAGCCCGGCGTGTTCAGCGTGGTGCCCGGCCCCGGCGTGCTCAACGCCTCGGCGGCGCTGCTGACCGCATTCGGCTGCAACGAGCCGGTGCTGTGCCTGACCGGCCAGGTGCCGACGCAATTCCTGGGCAAGGGCCGAGGCCATCTGCACGAGATGCCGGACCAGCTCGCGACGCTGCGCACCTTCGTGAAATGGGCCGACCGGATCGAATACCCCGACAACGCGCCCGCGATGGTGTCGCGCGCGTTCCAGGAGATGCTGTCGGGCCGGCGCGGCCCGGCGTCGCTGGAGATGCCGTGGGACGTCTTCACCCAGCGCACCCAGGTCGCAGCCGTCAAGCCGTTCGATCCATTGCCGGCGCCGCAGCCTGATCCGGATCGCATCAAGGCGGCCGCCGATCTGATCGCCGGCAGCAAGGCGCCGATGATCTTCGTCGGCAGCGGCGCCATCGAGGCGCGCGAGGAGATTCTCGAACTCGCCGAGATGATCGACGCGCCGGTGGTCGCATTCCGCAGCGGCCGCGGCATCGTCTCCAACGCGCATGAGCTCGGGCTCACTATGGCATCCGCCTACAAGCTGTGGCCAAAGACCGATTTGATGATCGGCATCGGCACCCGCATGGAGCTGCCGACGATGTCGCGCTGGCCCTATCAGCCGGCAGGCCTGAAATGCGTGCGGATCGACATCGATCCGGTCGAGCTGCGCCGCTGGCCGGCCGATGCTGCCGTGATCGCCGACGCCAAGGCCGGCACCGCCGACCTCGTCGCCGCGGTCCGGAAGGCGGGCTACAGCAAGACCTCGGGCCGCCGCACCGCGATCCGCGAGGCGACCTCAGCTACCGAGCAGGAGATCCAGCGCGTCCAGCCGCAGATGGCCTATCTGAAGATCCTGCGCGAGGTGCTGCCGGCCAACGCCATCGTCACCGACGAGCTGTCGCAGGTCGGCTTCGCCTCCTGGTACGGTTTTCCGATCTACGAGCCGCGCACCTTCGTCACCTCGGGCTATCAGGGCACGCTCGGCTCGGGGTTCCCGACCGCGCTCGGCGCCAAGGTCGCCAACCCGAACAAGCCGGTGGTCGCAATCACAGGCGACGGCGGCTTCATGTTCGGCGTGCAGGAGCTCGCAACCGCGGTGCAGTTCAAGATCGGCGTGGTGACGCTGGTGTTCAACAACAACGCCTATGGCAATGTCCGCCGCGACCAGCGCGAGCGTTTCGACGGCCGCGTCGTTGCTTCCGACCTGGTCAATCCGGATTTCGTCAAGCTCGCGGAATCCTTCGGCGTCGGCGCCGCGCGCGTCACCTCGCCCGATCACTTCCGCCCCGTGCTGGAGAAGGCGCTGACCGACGGCGGGCCCTATGTGATCTCGGTGGAAGTGCCGACCGATTCCGAAGTCTCGCCCTGGGCGTTCATCCATCCGGCGCTAAATAACTAGGCGCTCTTCACACCGCGTTGCAGCCGCGACGCGGCGATCACGAGCAGGCCGGCGCCGGCGACCGACCAGCAGGCGACCGGCGCCCAGTGCACCAGCGGCGCATAATCCGGCAGCTTCTGCAGGCCGCCAGCAACCGCGGCCATCCGCGCAAAGGTCGCAAGCGCCAGCGCCGAGAACACCAGCCCCGTGACCTTGCCTTCGGCGCCGGTCTCCCCGATCGCGAGTGCCGCCGACACGGCGCTCATCAGCATGCAGCCCCAGGCGGCTCCCGCCATGAACTGCGCTACGATCAGACCATTGAGGCTGCCGGAGATCTCCGCGGCAACGATGGCAAAAGCACCGAGCAGTCCTGCCGCACCCATCACGATCAAGCCGCCACGATGCTTGACGACGATGCTTGCCGGAAACATCGCGATGTTGAAACCGATCCAGAACACCGGCATCAACCATTGCAGATCGTTCGGTTTGACGAAGCGCAGATAGAACGGTGCGCTGTTGATATTGAAGTGCAGTTGATAGCCGAGCGAGAGCAGCACCATCGCGCCGATCATGAACATCGGCACCGCGCCGAGCCGCCTTACGGGCTCGGCAAGCCGTGCCGGTTGCGCCTCCTCGGCGACGCGGCGCTCGATCCCTGAGAAGGCCAGCGCCGTCAGCAGCAGCACCGCGCCCGACAGCACGAACGGCAGCCGCGCATCCTGGTTGCGCAGCACGACGGCGAGGTAGGGCGAGAGCGCGCCGGCGATGCCGTAGCCCAGCATCGCCAATGCCGCGAGGAACGGCACCGATGGCTGCGCGCGATACTTGCCGAGCAACGTCAGCGGCGGCGCGCGCAACGCCGACGACGTGATGGCCCAGATCACGATCAGTGCAATCAGCCAGGCCCTTGCGCCCGGCCCGGTGCCGGCCACGTAAGGCAGCGCGATGAAGGCGACGCAGGAGATCGCTGCAAGGATGCCGACGAATACGCCGAGACGGCCGACCAGGATCGAGATCCTGTCGGCGGCCATGCCCATCGCGGTATCGGTGATGGTGAAAATGGCCTGATCCATCATCAGGATCAGGATCACGGTGGAAGGCGCGATGCCGACCTCCGCGCACAGCTTGGGCAGATAGATCAGGTAGGTGGTCCAGCCCAGCGTGAACACGAGTTGCAGCACGGCGAGATAAACGCCGGTGCGGTTGACGGCACGGTCGGCCTTGGTGCCCATGCGCCAAGTTTAGACCACCCGCACAGTTTGCGGGAGGGGCGTCAGCGCACCTTGCGGAAGGTCAGATTGATTCGTTGGCGGCCGAGCAGGCTATGCTCGCCTTCGGCGAGCGGCGCCACGCCATGATAAAATAGCCGTGACGGCCCGCCCCACACCGCAACATCGCCATGTTCGAGCCGGTATCGCCGCGGCGTGTCGCCGCGCTTCAGGCCGCCGAACAGGAAGACCGCCGGCAGCCCGAGCGAGATCGAGACGATCGGCGCACCGTAATCGAGCTCGTCCTTGTCCTGATGCAGCGACAGTTTTGCGCCAGGGATATAGCGATTGATCAGGCAGGCCTGCGGCGCGAAGCCGCTGAAGCCGGCTTCATCCGCGGCGTCGGCTGCGAGCCTGCGCAGCACCTCCGGCATTTCAGGCCAAGGCTGTCCGCTATCAGGATCGATCGGATCATAGCGATAGCCGCTGGGATCGGAGACCCAGCCGACGCTGCCGCAATTGGTCATCGCGACCGACATCCGATGTCCACCCGGCGTGATCAGATGCCGGAACGGCGCCTGCTTGACGACGACGCGCAAGGCCGGGATCAGCTCCGCCTCGAACGGCCGAACGAAGCCGCGCAACAGCACCGCGCCATCCGCGATCGTCTCGCGCGGCGGCCTTGCATCGCCAATTGTCTCGAACAGATCAGCGGCCACGCCTCTCTCGCACTCACTTTGCGTCGTGGAAGATCACCCCAACGGTGTGGCGATGGCCGGAGCGAATCCGGCTGACGCCGTGGCGCAGATTGACACGATACGGCCCGCGCGTCCCCTGCACCGGACGGTGATGCACGGCAAAGGCCACCGCATCGCCCTTGGTCAGCGGCACCACCTCGGGCCGCGACTGCATCCGCGGCCGCTGCTCGGTCAGCACGAATTCGCCGCCGGTGAAATCGCGCCCCGGCTGCGACAGCAGGATCGCGACCTGGATCGGGAATACGTGCTCGCCATAGAGATCCTGATGCAGGCAATTGTAGTCGCCCTCGCCATATTGCAGCAGCAACGGCGTCGGCCGCGTCTGCCCGGCATCATGGCAGCGCTTCAGGAACGCCGCGTGCGAGGCCGGATAGCTGATCGCGATCCCCATCGTCTCGTTCCAGCGATTGGCGGTCGCGGTCAGCCGCGCATACAGCGCCGGCCGCAGCTCCGCGATCAGATCCGGCAGCGGATAGGAAAAATATTTGTATTCGCCACGGCCAAAGCCGTGGCGGCCCATCACGACCCTGCTGCGGAACCGGCCGTCGTCGGGATACAGCGCGGCGATGGCATCGCACTCCCCAGGCGTCAGCAGGCCGGTGAGGACGGCGCTGCCCTGCCCGTCGAGGTCGGTCGTGATTTGATCCCAGTCGAGCGCGTCAACACGGGCGGGGATGCCGGTGGCGGGGTGGATGATGGTCTTGGCAATTGCTGTCATGCAGCGGAATCTGGCCCACGATTGCGGCTCGCGCCACCCGATTTCCGGCGGGAATGTCCCGGAACGGAGTCCCATCTCCGCTGTCGTCCCTGCGAAAGCAGGGACCCATAGCCACCATAGTCAGTTGTTTGTGCAGGCTGGGGCCACAGCGCGCCAACCACAAAATCCAGTGGTTATGGGTCCCTGCTTTCGCAGGGACGACGTGTGGAGAGGGTACCGGTCGCCCCGGATGCGACGACGCGCGAAATCAGCCCCTGACCGGCAGCGTGATCACGTCGTAGCCGTGGCTGATCTTCCGCTTCAGCACGGGGTCTTCCAGTTCGAACTCGAAGCGGCTGGCCGGGCGAATGCCGCCCTTGGCGGCGAAGGTGCCGCCGAACATGGCGCAGCCGTCGGGCAATCCGCCCTTGTCGAAGCCGCGCGCGATCAGGTCCTTGACCGGCAGCATGTGATCGAGCGCGCCTTCCTGGTAGAGCACGCGCTGGCCACCGATCGTGGCCCAGGAGCGCAGAATGAGCTGGTCCCAATGGCCGATGACGTCCTCGAGCTCCCACAGCTCAGATGCCATCGGCTTGTCGCACATCTGCTTCGACACCGTGACGCTGTAGCTCTCGACCTTGCGATCGGTATGGTCGGAGCCGCAGCCGACGAAGGTGCGGCCCTGCCAGCCGATCAGCACGAACTCGACCTCGCCGCTCGAGTCCTCGCCACAGACCTCGATCGTGTCGGCGAAGGTGAGCCGGCGCGCCGAGCAGCGATAGTAGATCGGCGTCGTCGCGGGCCGCGCGATGCCGAGCGCCTCGAGCTCGGCGATGTGCTTGTCGCGGGCCACCGGATCGCGGCCGGTCCAGCCGGCGATCACGGCCTGCTTGATTTCGAGCGTGAGCGGCGTCGCGACGCCCTTGTCGTCGACATTGAAGGTGAGATCAAACACGGATGACGGTCTCCATTCCGGCCGCAAGCTCGAAGATGCGGCGATCCGAACCGCCCGCTGCGGCGAGCATCAGGCCGACCGGCGCCTCGCCCTCGCGATGCGCGGGCAGCGAGATGGCGCAGCCATCGAGTACGTTGATCAGCGAGGGATTACGCAGCGCGCGCAAATTCTCCGTGGCGAACACCTTGTCGTCGGCAAGAGCGGCGATGGTCGGCGGCAGGTTCGCGGTGGTCGGCAGCACCAGCGCGTCGTAAGGCGCGATCCGCGCCTCGGTGCGGGCAATGAACGAGCGGCGCGCGTTGATGAGGTCGATATAGTCGGCCGCGAGAAAACCCTCGCCGCGCTGGATCCGCACGGCGACGCGGGGATCGTAGATATCGCCCTTGCTGGCGAGCAGGAAGCGGTGCCAGGCATAGCTCTCGGCCGCGGAGAACCCGCCCTTGGTGTTCATCACGCCGACGTCGAGCAGTTCAGGCACTTCGATGCGCTCGATCAGTGCACCGGCGCGCGATAACGAAGCGAGCGCACGCTCGAAGGTCTTGGCCACGGCATCATCGAGATCATCGAGCGCGACCGTGGTCGGCACCGCGAGCCGCATGCCCTTGACCGGGCGCGGGCTGATCGGCGTCACCGGTTCGTCGGCCAGCACCGCGTCGAGCACCGCGCAGCAGGCCACCGAATTCGCCAGCGGGCCGTAGCTGTCCAGCGTGAACGACAGCGGCACGCCGCCGTCGAGCGGAATCCGGCGCTGCGTCGGCTTGTAGCCGACGATGCCGTTGAAGGCGGCCGGGATCCGGCAGGAGCCGCCGGTGTCGGTGCCGAGCGCGCCGAACGCCATGCCGTCGGCGATCGAGACTGCTGCGCCCGAGGACGAGCCGCCGGGCACATGGCCGACGCTCCGGTTCCACGCGCTCTTCGGCGTGCCGTAATGCGGATTGATGCCGATGCCCGAATAGGCGAACTCGGTCATGTTGGTGCGGCCGATCACGATGAAGCCGGCGCGCTTGAGCCGTGCCACCGCCGGCGCATCGGCATCCGCCGGCGCGGAATCATCCAGCGCCCGTGAGCCCGCCCGGGTCACCTGGCCCTTGATGTCGAACAGGTCCTTGATCGAGACCGGAATGCCGGCAAAGGGCGACGGCGCGGCATTAGCCTTGCGTAGCCGGTCCATGGCATCGGCGGCTTCCAGCGCGGCGTCGCGATCGACATGGATGAAGGTGCGTTGCCCCTCGCCCGCCGGATCGGCAATCCTGGCGATGCACTGCTCGACGAGCTTGCGGGCGGAGGTCGCGCCGCTGGCGAGATCGGCGGCAAGGGAGGCGAGTGTCGGATTTTTGGGCATGGCTTTCACTTCACGGCTTGCTGGCTTGCAATTCATGGCTTGTAGCTGATTGTCGCGCGAACCGGGGCCGATTTCCAGTGCACCGGCCCCAGCCTCGCATCACTATCACTTCAGCCCGAAATAGGCGCGGTGCAGCTCTTCATTGCCGCTCATCTCGGCAACCGTGCCGGAGAACCGGATGCGCCCGCCTTCAAGCACGAACACGCGGGTGGCAATCTCGAGGAAGCCGATATTCTGCTCGGCGATCAGAAGCGCCAATCCGCGGCCCTGCAGGCTCGACAGGGCGCGGAGCACCTCCTTGACGAACAGCGGCGACAGCCCGGCCGAGGGCTCGTCCATGACCAGCAGTTTCGGCTCGGCCGACAGCGCCTTGGCGATGCCGAGCATCTTGCGCTGGCCGCCGGACAGGCTGGAGGCCGGATCGCGGCGCTTGTCGCGCAGCACCGGGAACAGGCCGTAGAGTTCGTCGACCCGCGCGCCCGGATTGGCATGGCCCAGGGCCTGCGCCCCGACCCGGATGTTCTCCTCGATCGACAGGTCGGGAAACACCGCCAGCTCCGACATGTAGGTCATGCCGCGCTTCATGCGGTCCGAGGACCGCATCCTGGTGATGTCCTCGCCGCCGAGCTTGATGTGGCCGCTGCGGGCTTCGATCAGGCCGACCAGCGACTTCAGGAACGTGGTCTTGCCGGCGCCATTGGCGCCGAGCAGGAGCACGGTCTCGCCGGGGCGGACGTCGAGATCGACGCCCCACAACACCTGCATGGTGCCGTAGCCGGCATCGACGCCGGTGGCGTCCAGAAGCGGCGCTGCATCAGTGGGCATGCTCGCCTCCCAAGAACACCTCGATCACCTGCGGTTCGCGCACCGCGGTCGCCAGCGTCCCCTCGAAGATCTCCTTGCCCGCATTGAGCACGATGACGCGGTCGGTGATCTGCTCGATGAAGCCCATCAGATGCTCGACCACGATGATGGCCATGCCGGTCGCAGCCAGCGCCTTGATACGGCCGGCGATCCAGTCGAGTTCCGCCGGGTTGAGGCCGGCCGCGAGCTCGTCGAGCAGCAACAGCCGCGGCCGGGTGGCGAGCGCGCGGGTCAGATCGAGCATCTTCTGCTGCGCGCTGTTGAGATCGGCGGCGGGGCGGTCGGCGACCTCCTTCAGCCGATATTCCTCCAGCAGTTCGGCAATCGACGGCGCGCCGGTGGCTCCGCCATAGGCCAGCGCCACCTGGATGTTCTCGCGTACTGTGAGCGACAGGAACGGCTTCGGCACCTGGAAGGTGCGGTTGATGCCGCGGTGAACCAGCTTGTGCGAGGCGACGCCGCCGGAGGACGCGCCGTCGAACACCACCTCGCCGCCATCGGGCGCATACAGACCGGAGATCACGTTGATCGCCGTGGTCTTGCCGGAGCCGTTCGGACCGACAAGGCCGAGGATTTCGCCCGGCACGACGTGGAAGCTCAGGCCGTCGAGCGCGTGGAAGCCGCCGAAGCGCTTGACCAGCTTCGAGACCTTGAGGATCGGGGTTTTCTCAGGGGACATGCCACCCCCTGCGCGTTGCCAGCGACACCAGTCCTGCAGGCAGGAACAGCACGAGGCCCATGATCAACAGGCCATAGATCAGTTGGAAATACTGCGGCGTCGTGAAGCCGATCAGATTGTAGATGCCGTAGAGGATCAGCACGCCGACGATCGGTCCGGTGATGGTGGCAACGCCGCCGAACAGCGCGAACACGATCGCGAAGATCGAGAACTCGCCGGAGAACACATTGTCGGGATAGAACACCGAGACGTACCAGGCGTAGATGCCGCCGGCGAGGCCCGCGACCAGCGCCGAGGCAAGCCAGGCGATCATCCGCATCTTGATGATATTGACGCCTGCCATCGAGGCCGACACCGCATCCTCGCGCACCGCCTGCAGCGCAAGGCCGAATGGCGAGTTCTTGAGATAGATGACCGCGCCGACGGTGAGCGCCATCACGACGACAGCCGCGTAGTACGCGTGGGTCGGATTGAACGTGCCGGTGAGCGACACGCCGTAAGGACCCTTGGTGATGCCCTCCAGCGCCGGGTTGGCGACGAAGTGCAGCACCGCGAGCGAAGCCGCCAGATTGGCGATCGCAAAATACGCCCCCGACAGCCGCAGCAGCGGCGTCAGCAACAGGCCGAGCGCAATCGCGACGAGGCCACCGACCAGCACCGCAAGCGGCGCCGGCGTCTGCAGATGCATCACCATGATGGCAAAGCCGTAGGCGCCTGCCCCGAAGAAGCCGACATAGCCGAACGGCAGATAGCCGGTGAAGCCATAGATGATGTTCACGCCCTGCGCGAGGATCAGGAAGATCACGAAGTTGAACAGCAGCAGATGGTTTTGATAAACGCCGGGCAGCAGTGCGAACACCACCACCAGCGGCGCCAGGATGAA
Organism: Bradyrhizobium uaiense; assembly: GCF_010811875.1. GTDB lineage: Bacteria > Pseudomonadota > Alphaproteobacteria > Rhizobiales > Xanthobacteraceae > Bradyrhizobium > Bradyrhizobium uaiense. The sequence continues at coordinate 26,432 of NZ_VKHP01000036.1, read as the reverse complement.
CAGCAGGTGTTTCGAGGCGTTAAGCAACGCGCACCCGCCTTCCGAGCAGACCGCTCGGGCGCAACAACAGGATCACGATCAACAACACATAGGGCAAGAGGTCAGCCCAGGAACTGAGATAGGTCTGCACCAGCATGTAGCAGAGACCGTAGACGACGCCGCCGAGCGCGGTGCCCAAGGGATTGCCGAGCGAGCCGAGCACGACGATCGCAAACGACGTCACGGTCGCATCGGCGCCGAACGCCGGCGTCACCGAGCCGAACATGAAGGGCGCGAACACGCCGGCGACCGCCGCGATTCCGAGCCCGATACCGAACGCCGCCGCCGAGACGCGATCGACGTCGATGCCGGTCGCCAGCGCCTCGTCGCGGCGTGACATCACCGCACGCGTCAAGGTGCCGAGCCGGGTGTGGTAGAGATAGAGGTACACCAGCCCGATCGCGATCAGGCTGGTGATCGCCGCGATCACCCAGGGCGCGGGAAAGCCTTGGCCGAAGATCTGGATCGGCCCAGCGCCAGCGGCCTTGCCGCCGAACCACTTGACCTTGATGGTCGTGAACACGGTGCCGAGCAGCCGGCTCTGGATCGAGCGCTCGCTGGTGCCGGCGAAGATCGTGGTGACGGCTTCGATCACCTGCGACAGGCCGAAGAACAGGATGATCGACAGCATTTCCGGATTGGCCGAGCCCTGCAGGCGCGGCACCAGCACCCAGTACAGCAGCACGCCTGCGAGCACGAAGACCACGAAGGCCAGCGGCACCGCGAACAGCGGATCGATGCCGGCGATGCCGACCACGCCGAGCGCGATGAAGGCGCCCAGCATCAGGATGTCGCCATGCGCAAGATTGACGATGCGCATGACGCCGAACACGAGATTGAGGCCGATGCCGACCAGGCTGAAATACAGCCCGAACAGCACGCCGGCAACGAGCGCATAGGTCATGCTACCGCTCGCTGCCGAAGGTTACGCCTGCCGCACTCACCAACATCACGGCGCCGGATAGATCGGCTTGCCGGTGGCGGTCTCGTGCGGGTAGATCGAGACGAACTTGATGTGATCGTGCTCGTCGACCGTGAGCTGGCCGAGCGGCGTCAACTCGCCGATCTGCCCGCCGGTCTCATCCAGCGCGAAGGTACCGTCCAGCGTCTTGAGCTGGCCGCTGAGCGAGAACACCGCGCGGCGCAGCTCCATTTGGTCGAGGCTGGTCGCAACCGACAGCGTCTTCTCGATCACCAGCGCCGTGGTGTAGCCGGCCACCGCGTTGAAGCCGAACTCCATCTTGCCGTCATTGTACTTTTTCAGCCAGGCGGCGCGGAAATCCTTCATGTTCATCCCGAAATTGACGGGATAATCCAATTCCGACGGCGGCACATAGGTCCAGATGTGCTCCAGGCCCTTGGCGCCCACGTTCTTCTCGAGCAGCTCGGTCTCGAGGCCGGCATAGATCGCGAACAGCATCTTGAACTTGGTGCCGACGTCCTGGACGTTGCGCAGGAAGGCGATGTCGTTCGGCGCATAGCCGAAATGGATCACCGCGTCCGGATTGGCATTGCTGATGTTGTTGATGATGACGTTGTAGTTCGTGGTCTCGGTCGGAACGCCCTGGTCGTAGACGATCTCGATCGGCGCGCCCGACTCCTTGACGAACTTGCGGAACGCGTTGGCCTGGGTGCCGGTGAACTCGTTGGTCGCGTAGAGGATGGCGATCTTCTTGATGCCGAGGCCCGGGCCATCATGGCTGATGAAGTCGGCGACCGGCTTCGGCCAGACCGTCGACACCGGATCGGCCATCAGCGCGATGTAAGGATTGTCCTTGGAGAAGAAGCTCGCGCCGGTGCCGGTCTGATCGAACAGGAACATCTTGCGGTCGCGGGCGATCGCAACCGCGGGCGCCGTCAGAACCGATCCGGAATCGGCGACCAGCAGGTCGACCTTATCCTGGGTGACGAGCTGGTTATAAAGCGTCGAGGCGGTCGCGGTGTTGCTCTGGTCGTCATAGGAGACGAGCTTGATCGGGATCTTCTTGTCGAACGCCTTCACGAAGACGCCACCCTCGGCGTTCTTCTGCTCGACCCACAATTTCAGCGAGCTGTAGACCGGCATCGAGATCGAGGCGTAGCGCCCGGACGACGCGTAGAGCGTGCCGATCTTGATCTCCGACGGTGCGTCGGCGGCCATCGCCTGCGTGGCAAATGCGAGGCTGGCAGCGAGTGCCGCGCCGATAATCCTCAGCATGATATATTCCTCCCGGGCATCTTGGATGTAGCTTGGACGCGGCCCTTCTACGCGCCGGATCGGAGCGACACAAGCATCGCGGCCTTAGCAATTGTGCGAGGGGCGGAATATGCGGCATGCGCGAAACACAGGCCGCTGCGCGTGGCGTGGATGGACCGTTGACGGCCCTTGGTCCAATGGCGCATCAAGACTGTAACGATTTTCGGGAGGAAGTATCAGACATGGCCGAACCCGCGCGCGCGAAACCAAAACCGACACCTGAGACCCAGCATTTCTGGGACGGCACCAAGGCCGGCGAGCTGCGCCTGCAGCGCTGCGACGCCTGCGCCAATGTCTACTTTCCGCCGCGGCCGTTCTGTCCCTCCTGCGCCTCGCGCAAGGTCTCGGTGTTCAAGGCCAGCGGCAAGGGCAAGCTCTACAGCTACGTCATCAACCACCGCCCCGCTGCGCCGGGCTTCACGCCGCCCTATGCGATCGCCGTGGTCGAACTCGACGAGGGTCCGCGCATGATGAGCAACATCATCGATTGTCCGCAGACGCCGGAAGCGCTCGAGCTCGACATGCCGCTCGAAGTCGCCTTCGAGGCACTCGACGACAAGATCACCCTTCCCTTGTTCCGTCCGGCAAAGGGGTAAGGCGATGCGCAGGAACCAGGTTGCCGTCGTCGGTGCGGCCGAAACCACCGAACTCGGGGTCATCCCGAATATGTCGCAGATCCAGCTGCACGCGGACGCGGCGCTGAATGCGATCGCGGATGCCGGCCTGAAGCTGTCCGACATCGACGGCTTCGCCACCGCGGTCGAGACCCCGCAGCAGATGGCACACTATCTCGGCATCACGCCGACCTGGGTCGACGGCACCTCGGTCGGCGGCTGCTCGTTCATGCTGCACGTCCGGCACGCCGCCGCCGCGATCGAGGCCGGACTCTGCAAGACCGTGCTGATCACCCATGCCGAGAGCGGCAAGTCGATGATCGGCAAGCAGCCGCGCTTCACCGCACCCGACAGCCTCAACGGCCAGTTCGAAGCGCCGTTCGGCGTCTACGGACCGCCGAGCATGTTCCCGATTCCCGTGCTGCGTTTCATGAAGACCCACGGCATCACGCATGAACAGCTTGCGATGGTCGCCGTCGTGCAGCGCGAATGGGCGGCGAAGAACCCACGCGCGACCATGAAGGACCCGATCACGGTCGCCGACGTCCTGAACTCGCGGATGATCGCCTATCCGTTCCGGTTGCTGCAATGCTGCCTCGTCACCGACGGCGGCGGCGCGCTGATCCTCACCTCGGCCGACCGCGCCAAGGACTTCCCGAACAAGCCGGTGTACATCCTCGGCACCGGCGAGAGCGTGGAAACGCCGATGGTCAGCCAGATGAAGACGTTCGATTCATCGCGCGCCTTCAAGGTGGCAGGTCCCCTGGCGTTCAAGGAAGCCGGCATCACCCACAAGGACGTCGATCATCTGATGATCTACGACGCCTTCGCGCATCTGCCACTCTACGGCCTCGGCGACCTCGGCTTCATGCCCCACGAGGAAACCGGCAAGTTCATTGCCGACGGCAACACCCGCCCAGGCGGCAAGCTGCCGCTCAACACCAACGGCGGCGGCCTGAGCTACATGCACTCCGGCATGTACGGCATGTACGCGCTGCAGGAGAGCGTGCGGCAGATGCGCGGCATCGCGCCGGCGCAGGTGCCGAACGCCAAGATCTCGGTCTGCCACGGCGTCGGCGGCATGTTCGCCGCGTCAGGCACGATCATCTTTACGAACGAGAAGTGAGCGAGCTGCTCGCCTCCCCCTCTCCCCGTTCTTACGGGGAGAGGGTTGGGGTGAGGGGCTGCTTCCACACACTCAGACTCGCGGAGAGTCCCCCTCACCCGGATCGCATCTGCGATGCGATCCGACCTCTCCCCGCAGGCGGGGCGAGGTAAGCAAGACACAAGGAGAACCCACATGGCAAAATCACTGCAAGACAAGGTCATCATCGTCACCGGCGCGGGCCGCGGCATCGGCCGCGAGATCGCGCTGCTCTGCGCGGCGGAAGGCGCCAAGGTCGTGGTCAACGATCCCGGCGGCGCGGCCGACGGCGGCGGCTCGAGCGCGGCGCCCGCCGAGGAGGTGGTCGAGGAGATCAAGAAGCGCGGCGGCACTGCGGTCGCCAATTTCGAGTCGGTCGCAGAGGCCATCCCGGCCAGCAAGATCGTGAAGACCGCGACCGATCACTTCGGCCGGCTCGACGGCGTCGTCAACAATGCCGGCATCCTGCGCGACATGATCTTCCACAAGATGAGCGTTGAGGCCTTCGAGGCCGTGATCAAGGTGCATCTGATGGGCTCGTTCTATGTCAGCCACGCTGCCGCGCGCATTTACCGCGAGCAGGAGTCGGGCTCCTTCGTGCACTTCACCTCGACCTCCGGCCTGATCGGCAATTACGGCCAGGCCAACTACGCCGCCGCCAAGCTCGGCATCGTGGGCCTGTCGAAGTCGATCGCGCTCGACATGGGCCGCTTCAACGTGCGGTCGAACTGCGTGTCGCCGTTCGCCTGGACCCGCATGATCGGCACCATCCCGACCGAGACCGATGCCGAAAAGGCGCGCGTCGAGAAGATCAAGCAGATGGGCCCGGAGAAGATCGCGCCGGTCTGCGCCTATCTGCTCTCGGACGCCGCAAAGGACGTCACCGGGCAGATCTTCGGCGTTCGCATGAACGAGATCTTCCTGTTCGGCCAGCATCGTCCGGTGCGCTCGGTGCATCGCGGCGAAGGCTGGACGCCGGAGACCATTGCCGAACACGGCATGCCGGCACTGAAGGGATCGTTCGCCAAGCTCGACCGCTCGGCGGACGTCTTCACCTGGGATCCGATCTGAGTTCGATCTGACAGTTTTATGAAAAAGTCGCCTCCGCGAAACAGCGGGGGCGACACACTCTTTGGTTGTTTCTTCATGGCGTGCCCGCATTGTGCCAGAATTGCGGGGGTATGATCCTCCTCCCGATAACAAAAAGACTGGGAGGACTTTCGTGACAGATCCAAGCAACACAGCGAAACACGAGAGCGACGGAACGAAGGCGTTCGACCGTCGAACGATTTTGCGCGGCGCAACCGCGCTTGCTGCAACCGCGATGGCCACGTCCGATGCTGCGGCACGCGACTTCGGTCCCAATGCGGAACCGCAGCGCTATCCCGATCCGGATATCGTCGTGATCGACGACAAGCGCTTCAAGGCCAAGGTCGGCAACACCGCGATCAAGCGGCTCTACACCGGCTGCCTGTGGGCGGAAGGCCCGGCCTGGAATGCACAGGGCCAGTATCTGGTGTGGAGCGACATTCCGGCCAATCGGCAGTTGCGCTATCTTGACGATGACGGCCACATCTCCGAGCAGTTCCACAAGCCGTCGAACGAGGCCAACGGCTCGACCTTCGATTTCGAGGGCCGCCAGATCACCGCCGAACGCACGCGGCTGGTGCGCTACGAGCACGACGGAACCGTGACGTCATTGGCGGAGCAGGCCAACGGCAAGCAGCTCAACGGCCCGAACGACATGGTCGTGCATCCGAACGACAAGTCGATCTGGTTCACCGATCCCGGCTACGGCGCGGTCTCGATCTATGAGGGCCAGCGCGCCAACACCGGCTCGAACCAGCCTTACCAGAAGGAAGCCGTGTACCGCATCGACGCCACGACCGGACAGATCACCAAGGTCTGCGACGAGCCGTTCAAGCCGAACGGCATCGCCTTCAGCCACGACTACAAGAAGGTCTATGTCTGCGACACCGGCATCACGCACTATCCGAACGCGAAGAACATCGTCTGGCAGTACGACCTCAACGGCGACAAATTATCCAACCCACGCACGCTGATCGACATGACGCTGGACGGCAAGTCGGGCTTCCCGGACGGCATGCGCGTCGACATCGACGGCAATATCTGGGTCGGCGCCGGCTGGGTCGGACCAGGCTATGACGGCGTGCAGGTGTTCGCGCCCGACGGCCAGCGGATCGGCCAGATTCTGCTGCCGGAAACCTGCGCCAACCTCACCTTCGGCGGCAAGAAGCGCAACCGCCTGTTCATGACCGCGAGCCAGTCGCTCTATGCGGTCTATGTCGAGACGCGGGGCGCGCACAACTGCTGATCAATCTGCCTTCCGTCGTCATTGCGAGGAGCGAGGCGACGAAGCAATCCATCTCACCCTTGCGGCCCAATGGATTGCTTCGCTGCGCTCGCAATGAAGGCGCAGGCATCACGGCCTTACCCGCTGTTCCGCAGCCCAGCGGAAATCCCGTTGATCGTGATCTGAATTCCGCGCAGCACCTGCTCGTCCGGGTTCTGCGCACGATGCTCCTTGAGCAACTCCACCTGAACGTGATTGAGCGGATCGAGATAGGGAAAGCGGTTGCGGATGCCGCGGTCCAGCAGCGGGTTGCCTTGCAGCAGCCGGTCGTGGCCCATGATGTCGAGCAGCGTCTCGATCGAGAGATGCCATTCGCGGCGGATTTGGCCGAAGATCTTTTCGCGCAGCGCGACGTCGGGCACCAGCTCGGCATAGCGTGATGCGATCGCGATCGAGCTCTTTGCCAGCACCATGTCCATGTTGGAGAGCAGCGTGCGGAAGAACGGCCATTCCCGGTAGAGCTCCTGCAGGAACGGCATGCCCTGCTCCGGATGCTCGGCGATCCAGGTCTCGACCGCCGCGCCGAAGCCATACCAGCCCGGCAGCATCAGCCGGCATTGCGCCCAGGAGAACACCCAGGGAATGGCGCGAAGGTCCTCGATCTCGCGGGTCTTCTTGCGCGAGGCCGGACGGCTGCCGATGTTCAGCGTCGCGATCTCGTTGATGACCGTCGAACCCCAGAAATAGTCGGCGAAACCCGGTGTCTCGTAGACGAGCCCGCGATAGGCCTTGAACGCGAGCGCGGAAATTTCCTCCATCGCTTTGAGATATTCGGGGCGCGGTGCGCTCCGTCGCGGCTGCAACAGACTGGTTTCCAGCGTCGCAGCGGCGAGGATCTCCAGATTGCTGCGGCCGACCTCGGCATTGGAATATTTCGAGGAGATGATCTCGCCCTGCTCGGTGATCCGGATCTGGCCATTCACCGCGCCGCCGGGCTGCGCGATGATCGCGTCATAGCTCGGGCCGCCGCCGCGGCCGACCGAGCCGCCGCGGCCGTGGAACAGGCGCAGCCGCACGCCATGGCGCTCGAAAACCTCGACGAGGCCGATCTCGGCTTTGTAGAGCTCCCAGCCCGAGGTGACGAAGCCGCCATCCTTGTTGCTGTCGGAATAGCCGAGCATCACCTCCTGCACGCTGCCGAGGCTGTCGACCAGCTTGCGATAGTCGTGCAGCACCAGCATGCGGTCCATGATGCCGCTGGAGGCCTGCAGATCCTCGATGGTCTCGAACAGCGGCACGATGTTGACGGCGCTGCGGCCGGACGGATTGACGAGGCCGACCTCCTTCAGCAGCACTGCGACCTCGAGCATGTCGGACATGCCCTGGCACATCGAGATGATGCATTGGGAGATCACCTCGGGACCGAACCTGGCGTGCGCTTCGGCCGCCGCGCGGAACACCGCAAGCTCGCTCTGCGTCTCCTCGGAATATTTGACGAACGGCGAAGCCAGCGGCCGCGCGTTGCGCAGCTCGCCAAGCAGCAGGCTGACGCGCGCGTCCTCGCCGAGGGCCAGATAGGACATGCCGGGATTGGCGGTGTCGAGCAGCTCGGCGATGGTGCGCTCATGCACCGCCGAGTTCTGCCGGACATCGAGCCGCGCCAGATGGAAGCCGAAGCAATCCACCGCCCGCCGCAGCTGTCGCAGCCGGCCGCGCGCGATCACGCCGGAATTGTTCGCGATCAGCGAGCGATTGAGCACGTCGAGATCGGCCTGGAATTCTTTCACGCTCGCATAGGGCTCGGCCTTGCCGACCGGCGGTCGCGTGGTCTCGACCTCGAGCCGCATGGCGGTGGCGGCAAGCCGCGCATAGATGCCGGACACGGCGAGACGATAAGGCTCGCCGCTGCGATGCGGCGAGGTGTCGGGCGAACGCTCGGCAAGGATCCGCAGCTCATCCGAGACGTCGGCGAGGTGCGTCGCGAGCGACAGCTCGGCACCGAGCGCGTGCAGCTCTTCGAGATAGAAGCTGAGCACCCGGCTTGACTGCAGTCGCAGCGTGCCGCGCATCACCTCTGCCGTGACGAAGGGATTGCCGTCGCGGTCGCCACCGATCCAGCTTCCCATCCTGAGGAACGAGGCGAGATCGCCGCCCTCACCCCCCTCCTTGTTCAGGCGGTCCTCCAGCGCGCAATGCAACCGCGGCACTTCCTGCAGGAAGGTGTAGTCGTAGAACGACAGGCCGTTGGCGACCTCGTCGAGAACGGTCAGCTTGGTCCGGCGCAGCAGATTGGTCTGCCACAGCGTCACGACGGCACGGCGGAGCTGCTCGTCGCTGGCCTCGCTCTCCTCCGGCGTCATCTGCAACCGCTCACGGCGATCGAGCAGGTGCGCGATCTCCATCTCGCGGTCCATCGTGCTCTTGCGGCGGACCTCGGTCGGATGCGCGGTCAATACCGGGCTGACGAGCGCGCTTTTGAAGAAGCTGCGCAGATCGACCGGGCTGATGCCGGCCTGCCGGGCGTGCACCAGCGTCTGCTCCAGCGTGCTCGGCCGCGGCGCCCCGCTCGGGCCGCGGCTGCGCATCTGGCGGATGTTGTTCTGGTCCTCGGCGATGTTGGCGAGGTGGGAGAAATAGCTGAAGGCGCGGACGATGCGCAGCGTCTCGGCGATCGACATGCCGTCGAGGATGCCTTCCAGCTCCCGCCGCGCCAGCTTGTCCTCGTCGCGATGGAACCGGACCGAGGTCTGGCGGATGCGCTCGACCAGGTCGAACACATCGGCCCCCTCCTGGTCGCGCACGGTGTCGCCAAGGACGCGCCCCAGCAGCCGGATGTCATTTCGGAGCCGTGCATCCTCCTCCTGCGCCGTCGCTTCGAGAAGGCTGGCCTCTGCGGCCCGCCTGACACGGATCTCGGTCTCGGAGGGCATGGTCTGGGGAGGCAAAGTCTGGGGAGGCATGGCTTGGCTACTCCAGAGGTTGCCCGGCTCCTCCCGAGTGTGCGCTTTTTTTGCCGCAGCGCAAGATGAACTTGGAAGCGGTGCACACGACCACCTCCGTCGTCCCGGCGAAGGCCGGACCCATAAGGCGACACAGTTGCGCGAGGCTTTGGCCCCAGCCCGCCACCACCACGCCCAGCTGTGGCTATGGGTCCGGGCCTTCGCCGGGACGACGGCGAGTTTTGCGGTTCCTAGATCCTCCGCCCTGCCCGCTCCCAATACGGGTCGCGCAGCCGGCGCTTGAAGATCTTCCCGGAATCCTCGCGCGGCAGGTTGGTCTGGATCTCGATGTGCTTGGGCACCTTGTAGTCGGCAAGCGCGGTCTTGAGCTGGGCGCGGACCGAGGCGATGTCGAGCGTCACGCCCGGCTGCGGCTCGACCACCGCCATCAGCGCTTCGCCGAATTCCGCATCGGGAATGCCGAACACCGCGCAGTCGTGCACGCCGGGAACAGCATGCAGCACCGCCTCGATCTCGGCCGGGTAGATGTTGACGCCACCCGAGATCACCATGTCGCGCTTGCGGTCGCAGATGAAGACGTAGCCGTCCGCGTCGATATAGCCGACATCGCCCGAGGTGATGAATCCCTGCCGGTCGATCTCGGCGCGCTTCTCGGACTTGTTGTGATAGGTGAAATCGGGATTGCCCGCGATCCGCGAATAGATCTCGCCGATCTCGCCCTGCGCCACCTCGTTGCCGTCGTCACCGATGAAGCGCAGCTCGGCGCCGGGCGAGATCTTGCCGACCGTACCCGGCTTCTTCAGCGCGTCCTCCGACGTCGCGAACGTCACCGCGCCCGACTCGGTTGAGCCATAGAACTCATAGATCACCGGTCCCCACCATTCGATCATCGCGCGCTTGACGTCGGCCGGACACGGCGCGGCGGCATGGATGATGTGGCGCAGCGACGACATGTCGTATTTCCTGCGCACCTCCTCCGGCAGCTTCATCAGGCGGATGAACATCGTCGGCACCATGAAGATGGTGTCGATCTTCTCGCGCTCGATCAGTGCCAGAAATTCTTCAGCGTCGAAGCGCGGCATCAGCACCAGTACGCCGCCGAGCCTTCCCGAGCGCAACCCGAACGAATTCGGCGCCGAATGGTACAGCGGTCCCGGCAGGATCGCGCGCGCGCCGGGCCTCAGGCCATAGATCATCCCGCGCATCGCTTCCGCATTGGCGGTCTGCTCCGGCGTCGGCGCGAAGCGGCGGACGCCCTTCGGATGGCCTGTCGTGCCCGAGGTGTAGATCATGTTCTGCGGCTGCGGCACGACAGGGCCGTCATAGCGCGGGAACTGCGCCAGCCAGGACTCGAAATCGATCGCGAAGTCGGGTGTCGCGAGATGATCGGGATTGATCTTGTAATTGGCGAGGATTTCCGGCGGCGTCGGCACGCTGAGCACGGTGACATCATCAGGGATCGCGCCGCGCAGCGGATGCAGCATGTCGGCATGGCCGATCAGGACGCGCGTGCCGGAGTCCGTCAGCACGTAGTTGATCTCCTCCGGCTTGAAGTGCCAGTTGATCGGCACGCCATAGGCGCCGAGCCGCATCGCCGCGTAGGCGGCCTCGATGAAGGCGATGTCGTTGCGCATCAACATGCAGACGCTGTCGCCCGGCTTGACGCCGAGCTTGTTAAGGCCGGAGGCGATGCGCTCGGTGCGCTCGGCGACCGCTGCGTGATCGCGCCGGCGGCCGCCGCTGACGATGCCGAGGAAGGGCTGGGACGTTTCCATTGTCGTTGTCCGATCTTGTGCCGGTTCGAAGTTAAGTCGTCATTCCGGGATGGTCCGAAGGACCAGACCCGGAACCTCGAGATTCCGGGTTCGATGCCACGCATCGCCCCGGAATGACACTGTGGCCACTATCCCGCATCCGCAAACTTCGGCGCGCGCTTCTCCAGATTGGCGCGCACGGATTCGGTCTGGTTCGGGCTGCCGAGCAGCTTCTGCTGCTCGACCGACTCCGCCAAGAGCGCGGCCGCCGGATCGACCGACAGGTTGTTCAGCATCCGCTTGGCAGCGCGGATCGCATCCGGGCTCTTGCCGGCGATCTCGCGCGCGACTTCGAGCGCAGCGGCGCGCGGATCGTCGCAGACGCGGGTGGCGAGGCCATAGCTTTGGGCTTCCTGCGCCGAGAATATCCGGCCGGTGTAGGTGAGCTCACGCAGGATATCGTCGCGCACGAGGCTCGCGAGGATCGGTGTTCCCGCCATGTCGGGGATGAGGCCCCACTTGATCTCCATGATCGACATCCGCGCATCCGGCGACAGGAAGCGCATGTCGGCACCGAGTGCGAGCTGGAAGCCGCCGCCGAAGGCGACACCGTGGACCGCGGCGATCACGGGCACCGGAAGCTGGCGCCAGCCCCAGACCGCCTGCTGCGGGAAATTGGCCTTGCCGTGCGTGCGGACCGTGAGATCGCGCTTCTCGCCGCCCGGCACCCCGTTACCGCCGTCCTTCATGGCGGCGAAACGGCCCATGTCGAGGCCAGCGCAGAAGGCCCGGCCCTCGCCGGACAGCACCACCACGCGAACGCCTTTTTCCTTGGAGAGCCGGTCGGTTGCGGCGACCAATGCCTCGAACATCGCGGCATCGAGCGCGTTCATCTTGTCCGCCCGCACCAGGCGGACATCGGCGATACCGTCCGAAATCGATATCGAAACGCGATCTTCCATTATTCCCTCCGCTTTGTTCCCTGAGTTGGCGCTTTACAGAAAGGCCGTTGTCCGCTTTTAGTCAATCGACCAATTAACTGACAACCCGCGTGGAGGAAACGATGTTCTCTGACCAGCTTCTTGCCGGGCGGCGCATACTGGTAACGGGTGGTGGCACCGGCCTTGGCAAGTCCATGGCCACCCGGTTCCTGCAGCTCGGGGCCGAGGTCCATATCTGCGGCCGCCGCAAGAGCGTTTGCGACGAGACCGCCACCGAACTGATGGCCGAATATGGCGGGCGCGTTGTCAGCCACGGCGTCGATATCCGCAACGCCATGGCGGTCGACGAGATGATCGAGGCGATCTGGACCACCAGCGGTCCGCTCACCGATCTCATCAACAACGCCGCCGGCAATTTCATCTCGCGCTCCGAAGAGCTCTCCGCGCGAGGGTTTGATGCCGTGGCCAACATCGTGATGCACGGCACCTTCTATGTGACGCATGCGGTGGGCCGGCGCTGGATCGCCGGTGGCCATCGCGGCAACGTGGTGTCGATCACCGTGACCTGGGTGCGCAACGGTTCGCCCTACGTGGTGCCGTCGGCGATGAGCAAGTCGGCGATCCACGCCATGACCATGTCGCTCGCGATCGAATGGGGCCGTCACGGCATCCGCCTCAACACCATCGCGCCAGGCGAGATTCCGACCGAGGGCATGAGCAAGCGCATCAAGCCCGGCGACGAGGCCGGCGCGCGCACCAAGGCGATGAACCCGATGGGCCGCGTCGGCACCATGGAGGAATTGCAGAACCTCGCGGTGTTCCTGATCTCCGGCGGCTGCGACTGGATCAACGGCGAGACCATCGCGATGGACGGCGCGCAGGCGCTGGCGATGGGCGGCAATTTCTACCAGCTCCGCGACTGGAGCGACGACGACTGGACCAAGGCCCGCGACTCGATCAAGGCGCAGAACGAGAAGGACCGCGCAGCGCGAGGTTAAGGCCCGCGCTCGGCCCTCAAACACTGCTGTCGCCCCGGCGAAAGCAGGGACCCATAACCACAGCCGTTTGTAAGCGCACACGCTGTGGCTCCAGCGGCGCGCCTCACGCAAATTCGTGGTTATGGGTCCCGGCTCAAGGCCGGGACGACGCTGTGGATGCATCGAGCCCAACACCCCGTATTGTTTTTCCCGCGCGATGCCGCCACACTCCGCGCAACCAAAACAAGACGTCACGGGGGAAACATGTCCGACGCGCCGAAACTGAGCAATCTTGCCGACATGGTGCGCGACCGCGCCAGCAGCCGCGGCGATGCGCTGGCCTATGAGTTCGAGGGACGGCAAACCTCCTTCGCCGAATTCGACGTCGAGACCAACCGCGTCGCCAATGCGCTGATCGCGATGGGCGTGAAGAAGGGCGAGCGCATCGCCTATCTCGGCAAGAACAGCGACTTCTATTTCGAGCTCTTGATGGGTGCGATGAAGGCCGGCGTGGTGATGGCGCCGGTGAACTGGCGCCTCGCAGGCCCCGAGGTCGCCTTCATCGTAGACGATTGCAAGGCGCCGATCCTGTTCGTCGGCCCCGAATTCATCACCCAGGCACGCAACATCAAGGACAAGCTGCCCAGCGTCCACACCATCATTACGACCGAGGGCGGCGCGCCGGAATGGCCCGATTTTCTCGCCTGGCGCGATGCACACAGCGGCAACGACCCGCGCATTGCGATCGAGCCGAAGGACATCGCGATCCAGCTCTACACCTCGGGCACCACGGGCAAGCCTAAGGGCGCGATGCTGTCGCACGCCAACTTCCTCAACCTCGTGCAGAGCGGCAACGAGGCCGAAAAGCCCGAATGGAACCGATGGACCACCGAAGACGTCTCGCTGGTCGCGATGCCGATCTTCCACATCGGCGGCTCCGGCTGGGGTGTGATGGGACTCTACCACGGCGCCCGCGGCGTGATCGCGCGTGAATTCGATCCGACCAAGGTGCTCGACTTCTTCGAGCAGTCCGGCATCACCAAGCTGTTCATGGTGCCGGCGGCGATGCAGTTCGTGGTGCGGCAGCCCCGCGCGCGGCAGGTCGACTTTTCGCGTTTGAAGTACATGCTTTATGGCGCCTCCCCGATCCCGGCCGCGCTGCTGAAGGAGTGCATCGAGGTCTTCAAATGCGGCTTCGTGCAGATGTACGGCATGACCGAGACGACCGGCACCATCGTCGCGCTGCCCCCGGAGGATCACATTGAAGGGCTCGACCGGATGCGCTCGGCCGGCAAGGCGCTGGCCGGCGTGGAGCTCGCGATCCTCGACGAGAACGGCAAGCCGCTGCCGCCGGGCGAGGTCGGCGAGATCGCCACCCGCTCCGGCTCCAACATGGCCGGCTACTGGAATCTGCCCGAGGCCACCGCGCGCACCATCGACGGCGACGGCTGGCTGCGCACCGGCGATGCCGGCTACATGGACAAGGATGGCTATCTCTATATCCATGATCGCATCAAGGACATGATTATCTCCGGCGGCGAGAACATCTATCCGGCCGAGGTCGAGAGCGCGCTGTGCGACCACCCCGACGTGGCGGAAGCCGCCGTGATCGGCATTCCCGACGACAAATGGGGCGAGGCGGTGAAAGCGGTGGTGGTGATGAAGCCGGGCAAGAGCGCGAGCGCGACCGACATCATCAACTTCACCCGCGAGCGGATCGCCGGCTACAAGACGCCGAAATCGGTCGACTTCATCCCCGCGCTGCCGCGCAACCCGTCAGGCAAGATCCTGCGGCGCAGCCTGCGTGAACCGTACTGGGTGGGCAAGGACCGGCAGGTGAATTAGTTCTCTCTGTCGTCCCGGCGCAGGCCGGAACCCATAACCACCGCTGTTCTTGGTGGTAACACGCTGGGGCCACATCTCGCTCCATCAACGACCTCTTGTGGTTATGGGTCCCTGCTTTCGCAGGGACGACGGTGGAGAGAGTGATCCGCATCACGCCTTCTTCATCCGCTCCCGCAACACCCGCCAGCGCTCCAGCGCCTCCTGCGGCCAGACCTCCCTCCGATCGTAATACTCGGCAAACACCTTGGCGCCCGGCGGGAACGTCACCCAAGGCTGCTTCGACGAGGTGAAGATGTGAACGTCAGGCGGGCACTGACTCGGATCGTCCAGCGTGCCGACGCGGACGAAGCGTACCGCCGGTCCCGAGCCCGGATAGTTGCTCCAGACAGCGACCTTGCAGCGCGGGCAGCGCGCGATCTTCTGGCCCTTGCCGCTTGCCGACGGCGTGTCGACGATCTCGGGCTCGGCCGCGACGTGCGCGACCCGTTCGGCCTCGTACATCGCATTGAGTGCGTGCACCGTACCTGTCTCGCGCTGGCACCATGTGCAGTGGCAGGCGTGCACGATCATCGGCCTGCCGTTGAGGCGGTAGCGGACGTTTCTGCAGGTGCATCCACCTTCCATGTCGTACCGCCTCCATTCTTGTTACCGTCTCAGTGCTTGCCGGCTCCCATGTAGCCGAACAGGAAGCCTGCCACCTTGCGCTTCTGGATTTCCTCGCTGCCTTCAGTGATGCGATAGCGGCGGTGGTGGCGGTAGATGTGCTCGAACGGCTTGTGGCGCGAATAGCCCATGCCGCCATGCACCTGCATCGCGCGGTCGGCGGCCTCGCAACACAGACGGTTTGCCCAGAAATTGCACATCGAGACCCGATCCGACAGCGTGTGCTCGACCTGCGCCTGGGTCAGCTGATCCATCTCCCAGGCGGTCTTTCGGATCAACAGCCGCAGCATCTCGGCCTGGGTCGCGAGCTCGACCAGCGGCCACTGGATCGCCTGGTTCTCGGCCAGCGCCTTGCCGAACGGCTTGCGCTCGCGGGCATATTTCACGCTCTCATTGATACAGTAGACCGCAGCGCCGAGCGAGCTCGCCGCCTGGCGGATGCGGTTCTCGTGCACGAAGCATTGCGCCAGCGACAGGCCGCGGCCGACCTCGCCGAACTGCGCATCCTCGGGCACGAATACGTCGGTGAAGCTGACGCGCGGATGATCGGTCGGCATGTTGAAGGTCCACATGTACTCCTCGACCTTCACGCCCGGCGATTTCGCCGGCACCAGGAAGCAGCTGATGCCGCGGGCATCGCCGTCATTGCCGGAAGTGCGGGCAAACAGCGCGCAGTGCGTGGCGACATGCATGCCTGTCGTCCACATCTTCTCGCCATTGATGATCCAGCCCTTGACGTTGTCGCGCGTGGCCTGGACCGCCTTTGTCTCCATATGCGTGGCATCGGAGCCGTGCTCAGGCTCCGTGAGGCCGAACGTGATGCGGTACTTGCCGGTGATCGAGCCGTCGATCATCGCCTTCTGCTCGTCGGTTCCATAACGGTCGAGCATGGTCACGAGCGGCAGATTGCCGACGATCGAATGCTCGTTCTGCAGATCGTTGTGCAGGCCGAGACCCTTTGAGGCAAAATGCTCGCGGATGACAGCCATCCAGAGGTTGGAGCCGTCCTTGCCGCCGTAGCGCTTCGGGATCGCGAAACGCAGATGGCCAGCGGCATCGGCCAGGTTCTTGACCTTGCGCAGCAACAGCTCCCATTCGTGGCGCGGCAGGCCGCCCTTGTCGAAATCGGTGCGCGCCCATTCGCGGCGATGATCGAAGAAGCGGATGTTGTCGTCGGCCGCTTCCAGCGGCTTGATCTCGCGTTCGATGAAGCGATCGAGCTCGGCGAGATAGGCTGTCAGGTCAGCCGGCAGATTGAAATCCAAGGCGGTCACTCCCGAAATTTTTATTGATTCTGGTTTTGCGTTTAGACGCTATCGCGCATCCGCGTTCGGATCGATTAAGGTGAGAAGCAAGCGGCCAAGTCAAGCAGGCGAGTGAGGCTTGCGCGCGCGGTCGCGTTGCGTAATTGGATGGCACGGAACGACGCGCAGGCGCTAGGATATCAGCAATATTCTTCGCCGCAGAAAATCGACGGGAGCAAACATGGATCTGAAATTCTCCAAGGTGACGCGCAAGGGTCCCATCACCATCGTGACGCTGTCGCGGCCCGAGGTTTACAACGCGCTGCATATCGACGCGCATTTCGAGCTCAACAAGGTGTTCGACGACTTCTCCGCCGACCCCGAGCAGTGGGTCGCGATCGTCACCGGCGCCGGTGACAAGGCGTTCTGCGCCGGCAACGACCTGAAATGGCAGGCCGCCGGCGGCAAGCGCGGTTGGGACAAGGGCGGCTTCGCCGGCCTCACCACCCGCTTCGACTGCGACAAGCCGATCATCGCCGCCGTCAACGGCGTCGCGATGGGCGGCGGGTTCGAGGTCGCGCTGGCTTGCGACCTGATCATCGCCGCGGAGAATGCGACCTTTGCCCTGCCCGAGCCGCGCGTCGGCCTCGCCGCGCTCGCCGGCGGCCTGCAACGGCTGCCGCGGCAGATCGGGCTGAAGCGCGCGATGGGCATGATCCTGACCGCGCGCCATGTCAGCGCCAAGGAAGGCCTCGAGCTCGGCTTCGTCAACGAAGTGGTGCCGCAGGGCGAGGCGCTGGCGGCGGCCGAGCGCTGGGCCGAGACCATCACGAAGAACTCGCCGATGTCAATCCGCGCCTCCAAGCAGGCGATCCAGAAGGGCCTCGAAGTCTCGCTCGAACAGGCCATGACCGAGCAGCGCGAATATCCTGCGGTGAAGGCGATGGCCGCCTCGCAGGATTACATCGAGGGCCCGAAGGCGTTCTCGGAGAAGCGTCCGCCGAAGTGGCTGGGGCGGTAATCGCTCTCTCCACTCGACGTCCCGGGATGCGCCGAAGGCGCAGGCCTGGAATCCATACTCACGATCGTGGTTATGGATTCCGGGCTCGTCGCTTCGCGCCGCCCCGGAATGACGTGGGTTGTTCTGGCGCGCACTACCCGCTCTTATTCCCTAGCTCCCGCTTGTACGACGCGTAATTCGGCTGGTCGACGGCGAGCTTGTCCATCGTCGTCTGCCAGAGATGCTCCGATAGCCCCGGCGTTGTCAGATCGACCTCGCCGCTCGCGATCCTCTCCGACAGCGCGCGGTTCAGCTCGATCAGCGAGCCGTCGGCGCCGAGCAGCGCTTTCAGCCGCGCCGCCTCGGTCGCATCGCCGGCCTCGGCAAGCGCCAATTGCCGCGTCACCAGGTCGAGCGCGTTGATGCCGACGCGGAGCTTGAAGCTGTTGTGGCCCTTGATCGCGGGCGCGATCTCGTTGCGCAGGAAATCAGCGACCGCCTTGATCAGCTCGGTGGTTGTCGGTTCGTCCTGCATCTCAACGACCTCTCGATGCCAGCAAGCGCAGCAAATCGATCTCGG
This sequence comes from Bradyrhizobium uaiense, assembly GCF_010811875.1. Taxonomy (GTDB): domain Bacteria; phylum Pseudomonadota; class Alphaproteobacteria; order Rhizobiales; family Xanthobacteraceae; genus Bradyrhizobium; species Bradyrhizobium uaiense. The sequence goes on along the minus strand of NZ_VKHP01000036.1, from coordinate 8,121 downwards.
TCTCGGACGCGCGCCGCCCGATCATCGCGCGCTCCATCGAGTGATCGGGGCCGAGGCGGAAGCGCTGCATCATGCCGCAGCACATCACGCCCCAGCGCAGCGTGCCCATCACTTCCCAGAACATCACGCGATCGGGGTCGGCCTTGCGGCCGGCTTCTTCGTAGCCTGCGAACAGATCATCGCGCGTGCCGAAACCGCCGACCGGCTTGTCGATCTCGCCGAACCGCCATGAATTGACGCAGATCCACCCCAAATCCTCCATGGGGTCACCGAAATGCGCGAGCTCCCAGTCGAGCACCGCGCGCACCCCGTCGGGACCGATGATCAGGTTGCCGTGGCGGAAATCGCCATGCACCAGCGTGACCTCGGACGACGGACCGGGATCGTGATCGCGCAGCCAGCGCAGCGCCAGCTCGAACACCGGCCGCGGCCAGTTGAAGCTGTGATACTCGCGGGAGAGATCCTCGATCTCCTTGGTCGCCGTCAGGCCGCGCAGCTTCGGCAACTTGGCTTGCGGCAGGCTGTGAATGCCGGCGATGACTCGGCCGAGCTGGCGCGCCAGCAGCGGCCGAGCATTGGCATATTCCTCGTCGCGCAAAATCTTCCGCGCGATGGTCTCGCCTTCGACCCGCGCCATGATGAAGCCGCGGCCGAGGCCGTCCTCCGGCGTCAGCACATGCATCACCTTCGGCGACGGCAGGCCCGCGTCATGCGCGAGTTGCATCAGCGTGGCCTCGGCGTCGAGCCCGGCGGCGCGGCCGGGCGCGGCACCGTAGCCGGGCGGCGCGCGGCGCAGGATCGCGCCGACAGTGCCGTTCGGGTGCACGATGTCGAACGTCCAGGTCTCCTGGCTGGCGCCGCCGGAGAGCTTGGCGGCGCCGGTGACGCCCGTTGCGCCCGGATGAAACGCGGCGACGCAGCGCCCGAGTTCGGTCTCGATCATTTGCCCTTGAACTTCGCCGGCCGCTTCTCGAGGAATGCGGTGACACCTTCTTTGAAATCCTCGGCGCCGCCTGCGATCCGCTGCGACTCGAATTCCAGATTGAGCTGATCCTCGAGCGTGTTTTCCGGGCTGTCCCAGTAGAGCTTGCGGATCAGCGACAGCGCCACCGTCGGGCCGTTGGCGAGATCGTGCGCCATCTTCATCGTCTCTTCCATCAGCACGCCGTCGTCATAGACACGGTTGACGAGGCCCCATTCCAGCGCCTTCTCGGCCGGCAGCCGCTCGCCGAGCAGCGACAGCTCGACCGAACGCGCCTTGCCGATCAGCCGCGGCAGCAGCCAGGTCGAGCCGCAATCCGGCACCAGGCCGATGCGGCGGAACGCCTGCAGGAAGTAGGACGAGCGCGCGCACAGGATGAGGTCGCCCATCAATGCGAAGCTCATGCCGGCGCCGGCCGCCGGGCCGTTCACGGCCGTCACGATCGGACAGTGCAGCTTACGCAATCGGCGCAGGAACGGATGGAACGCGGTCTCCAGTGCGGCGCCGGCGTTGCTCTTGCCGGGCTTCTGCTGCTGGTTGCGGCCCTGCAGATTGGCTCCGGTGCAGAAGGCACGGCCTGTGCCCGTGATCACCAGGCAGCGCACCTCGTCGCGCTTGTCGTCGATCGCATCGAGCGCCTCGGCAAGGCCGCCGAGCATGTCGATCGACACCGCGTTCATGACTTCCTGATGGTCGAGCCTGAGGATCGCGACCGATCCGTCGAAGTCGAGCGTGACGTGTTTGAACTGCATGGTTTCCTCGTTACGTTGTCTTGCTTACGTTGTCTTGGCGGTTGGTACCGCGGTAGGTCGATGGGTCGACCCATATTTGATTTTTGTGCCGGGCTTGTCCATGGTCGACGGCAAGCCCATCTGTGAACGCGTGATTAGCGCGCACCAAACCAAATGGAAACCCCAATGAGTGGCATCTTCGATCTCACCGGCCGCGTCGCTGTCATCACCGGCGGCAATGGCGGCATCGGCCTTGGCATCGCGCAGGCGCTCAACGCCGCCGGCTGCAACGTCGCGATCTGGGGCCGCAACGCGGAAAAAAACGCCAACGCCGCAGCTTCGATGAAGGCCGGGCCCGGCAAGGTCTCGACGCAATTCTGCGACGTCAGCGATCCCGGCTCGGTCAAGACCGCGATGAAGGCAACGCTCGACACCTTCGGCCGCGTCGACGGCTGCTTCGCCAATGCCGGCATCGGCGGCGGCGGGCGCCGCTCCTTCATCGACCGCACCGAGGAGGAATGGCGCAAGATGTTCGCGACCAATCTCGACGGCGTGTTTCATGTATTCCAGGCTGCGGCACGCCACATGACCGAGCGGTCTGAAGCCGGCGACAAGTTCGGCCGCCTGGTCGCAACCTCGAGCCTCGCCTCGCTGTTCGGCACCGCGCGCAACGAGCACTATGCCGGCACCAAGGCCGCGCTGAATGCGCTGTGCCGCGCGCTCGGCGTCGAGCTCGCCCGCCACGGCGTGACCGCAAATGCGATCCTGCCGGGCTGGATCAAGAGCGACATGACCGCCGGCATCATGGCCAACGACAAGTTCGTCGCCAACGTGATGCCGCGCATTCCGGTGCGCCGCTTCGGCGAGCCGAGCGATTTCGGCGGCATCGCCGTCTATCTCATGAGCAAGGCATCGTCGTATCATACGGCGGACTGTTTTGTGATCGACGGCGGGTACACGGCGTTTTGAGAGCTGCGACGCGTCCACATTCACCGCCGTCGTCCCGGCGAAGGCCGGGACCCATACGCCGCGGCGGATGTTGTGAACGGGACTCGCTATTCCGACATCGCGCAACGACGATCATTTGTGGTTGTGGGTCCCGACCTTCGCTGGGGCGACACTGAATTTTGTGATAGCGGCGCGACGTTTCTCCTTCGTCATTCCGGAGCAGCCCGAAGGGCTGAGCCCGGAATCCATTGGACTGCAAAACAAGTGGATGAATGGATTCCGGGCTCTCGCTTCGCGAGCCACGGAACGACGAGAGTGAATCGCTTCAGAACAGTGCGCGACGCCGCGTCGCTTCCGTCGCGACAAAACTGCTGCTAGCGTTCTTGCCGTAAGGACGCACAAGGCGACTTTCGCGAACAAGCAGGGAGGATATTTCAGATGTTTTCACACGTGATGGTTGGCACCAACGATCTGGACAAGGCCAAGGCGTTCTATGATGCGCTGCTTGGCACGCTCGATGTCCGGCCGGCCCGGGTCGACGGTCACCGCATCATGTACCTGACCAAGGCAGGCATTTTCATGGTGTCCAAGCCGATCAACGGCGAGCCGGCGACGCACGCCAATGGCGGCACGATCGGCTTTGCCTGCTCTTCGCCTGAGCAGGTCCATGCCTGGCACGCGGCCGGCGTTGCCAATGGCGGCAAGCCCTGCGAGGATCCGCCGGGTGTACGCGAAGGAGGCGGCATCAAGCTCTACCTCGCTTATCTGCGCGATCTCGACGGCAACAAGATCTGCGCAATGCACCGGATGACATAGCCGGCCCCGCCGGAGTCTTTTTCACGCTGCATGCGGCGGCGTTCAAACAACGTTTGAAACGCCGTCGCCAAATTCCGCGATGCGGTAGAGATCCTGCGAAAATCGGTGCTCGCGCTTCACGTCGCACGCGTCTATTGTCCGCCGCGAAACGCGCCTTCGCGAGGGAGAAAAGACAATGAAGCATGCCTATGTGCCGCGCACCACGAACTACACGCTCAATCCGGGCGACGAACTCAACGACCTCCGGATGTCGGACAAGGTCCGCCCGCTCTACGATCATGTGAAGCAGTTCATCCGCGACACCGTCGACCCGATGTCGGTCGAGTTCTATCGCGCCGGCGAGAAGAAAACCAACCGCTGGAGCTTCACCGACGAACAGCTCGCGATCCTGCAGAAGGCCAAGGACAAGGCCAAGGAAGTCGGTCTCTGGAACTTCTTCCTGCCCGACGCCGAAACCGGCGATGGCCTCAACAACCTCGACTACGCCTATATCGCCGCTGAGCTCGGCAAGAGCCCGCTGGCCTCCGAGACCATGAACTGCTCGGCGCCCGACACCGGCAACATGGAGGTGCTGGAGCGCGTCGGCACCAAGGCGCAGAAGGAGAAGTGGCTGAAGCCGCTGCTCAACGGCGAGATCCGCTCGGCCTATGCGATGACCGAGCCGAACGTCGCCTCCTCCGACGCCAAGAACATCTCGACCACCGCAAAGCTCGTCGGCGACGAGTGGGTGATCAACGGCGAGAAGTATTACATCTCAGGCGCCGGCGATCCGCGCTGCAAGATCATGATCGTGATGGTGAAGACCAACCCCGATGCGGCGCCGAGCAAGCAGCAGTCGCAGATCCTGGTCCCGATCGACACCCCCGGCGTCGAAATCCTCGGCCCGATGCACGTGTTCGGCCATGACCACGCGCCGCGCGGCCACATGCATCTGCGCTTCAACAATTGCAAGGTGCCGAAGGAGAACATGCTGCTCGGCGAAGGCCGCGGCTTCGAGATCTCGCAGGTCCGCCTCGGACCTGGCCGCATCCATCACTGCATGCGCACCATCGGCAAGGCCGAGAAGGCGCTCGACATGATGGTGCAGCGTGGCCTGACCCGCGAAGCGTTCGGCAAGAAGATCGCCCATCTCGGCGGCAACATGCAGATCATCGCCCAGGCCCGTTGCGAAATCGAGGCGATGCGGCTGATGGTGCTGAAGGCGGCCAAGGCGATGGACGTGCTCGGCAACAAGGAAGCCCGCGTCTGGGTCTCGATGGTCAAGGCCATGGTCCCCGAGCGCGCCTGCAAGGTGATCGACCAGGCGATCCAGATGCACGGCGCCACCGGCATCTCGCAGTGGTCGCCGCTCGGCGAAATGTACCAGGACGTCCGCCATCTGCGCTTCGCCGACGGTCCGGACGAGGTGCACTGGATGGTGGTCGGCCGTCATGAACTGAGCATGACGTAGTTCCTACCCTCCCTCTCCCCGCGCTTCGCGGGGGGAGGGCTGCCTCCGCAGGGACGCTCTGCCAAAATATCGAAAACAACCCCATGCAAAGTAGCCGGCCGGCGTTCGACACGGCAACTTGACACGTCGGGCAACTCAGCGGCATAATTCTATTATTCGGAATTTTGCCCAGAATCGTAAGGCGGGTTAGCGCAAGCGTAACCCGCCTTTTACTTTGCGGTCCGTCAGCGGCGGGTTACGCTTCCGCCTTCGCTCTTCGAGCTACGGCGGACAAGTCGCTAACCCATCCCACATTTCGGATCATCCCCATGGAATACGCCGCAAGCGACCTCACCCAGCGCGAACGCTACAAGGTGCTGACCTCCTTCGTGCTGCCGCGGCCGATCGCATGGGTGACGAGCCAAAACGCTGATGGCGTGGTCAATGCGGCGCCGTTCTCGTTCTTCAACGTGTTCTGCGAGGACCCGCCGCTCTGCATGTTCGCGGTCAACCGCCGGCCCGACGGACGCGAGAAGGACACGATGCTCAACATCCAACGATCAGGCGAATTCGTGGTGAACCTGACCGACGAGCCGCTGGCGCGCGCGATGCACGAGAGCTCGGGCGACTTCCCGCCCGAGATCGGCGAGCCCGATTATCTCGGCCTGAAGCTCGCGCCATCCAGCAAGATCGCGGTGCCCCGGCTTGCCGACGCGCCGTTCGCGATGGAGTGCAAGACCTGGAAGCTGATCGACGTCAACGGCGATCGCGAACTCATCATGGGCGAAGGCATTCACTTCCACATCCGCGACGAATTGTGGGATCGCGAAGCGATGCGCGTCCATATGGACCGCTACCACCCGATCGGTCGCATGTTCGCCGATCGCTACTGCCGCACCGACGACCGCGTGGTGTTTCCCGCAGCCGAAGGGGCAAAGACGAAATAGCCGAGGACAACACAATGAGTGAAGCATTCCGCGACAACGAGGCGCAGAGCCGGTTCGAACTCGCCGTCGACGGCGCCACCGCCTTCGTGGTCTACCGCAAGACGCCGGACACGATTACGCTGGTTCATACCGAAGTGCCGCCGGAGCTCGGCGGCCGCGGCATCGGCTCCAGGATCGCGCGCGCCACGCTCGACGCCGTCCGCGCGCAGGGCATCAAGCTCGTCGTGAAATGCGAGTTCATCCAGGGCTTCATGAAGAAGCATCCGGAGTATGATGATTTGTTGGGGTGAAGCACGGATTCGTAGCGCGGGTTAGCCCACCGGGTCCGCGCGAAGCGCGGCCCGATGACACGCTCCGGCGTAACCCGCCGATCTTTGTGAGGGCATGACGGCGGATTACGCCTTCGACTAATCCGCCCTACAAGGCTACGCAGCTACGACGCCGCTTGCTCGACCTTGTCCTGCGTCTTCGTCTCGAAATCGCTGGCGTCATGGCGCTCGTGGAGTTGGCTCGACGGTTCGCCCCAGGTGCGGTTGACCATGCGGCCGCGCTTGACCGCGGGCCGCGCCGCGATCGCGTCGGTCCAGCGCTGCACGTTCTTGTAGTCCTGCACCGAGAGAAATTCGCCGCCACCGTAAAGCAGGCCCTTGGCCAGTCCGCCGTACCAGGGCCACACCGCCATGTCGGCGATCGTGTAGACATCGCCTGCGAGATATTCGTTGTCGGCGAGCCTGCGGTCGAGCACGTCGAGCTGACGCTTCACCTCCATCGCAAAGCGGTCGATGGCGTATTCGATCTTGGTCGGCGCATAGGCATAGAAATGCCCGAAGCCGCCGCCGAGATACGGCGCCGAGCCCATCTGCCAGAACAGCCAGGAGAAGGTTTCGGCGCGCCTCTTGATGTCGGTCGGCAGGAAGGCGCCGAATTTCTCTGCGAGGTAGACCAGGATCGAACCCGACTCGAACACCCGGATCGGCTCGGGCCCGCTGCGGTCCATCAGCGCCGGGATCTTCGAGTTCGGATTGACCGCGACAAAGCCGCTGCCGAACTGATTGCCGTCGATCTTGATCAGCCAGGCGTCGTATTCCGCCCCCTTGTGGCCCGCGGCCAGCAGCTCTTCCAGCATCACGGTGACCTTGACGCCGTTCGGCGTCGCCAGCGAGTAGAGTTGCAGCGGATGGCGGCCGACCGGCAGCTCCTTGTCGTGGGTTGGGCCGGCGATCGGCCGGTTGATGCTGGCGAAGCGCCCGCCGCTCTCCTTGTTCCAGGTCCAGACTTTCGGCGGCTCGTAGGCAGGGGTGTCAGTCACGTCGTTGGCTCCCGGTTTTCGTTTTTCCATGGTGCGGCGACCGCCGCGCCCATCCGCATGCCCGCACTAGATGGTGGGCACGCCCGGCTTTGCCCACCCCCGCCGGATCGCATTTTCTATCCAGCGGAATGCACTGAGGGCGATGCAGCCAAGCAGCGCCTGCACGCAAGATCGACGCGGCCGAAACCCGCTTGGCTTCGTCGACCGTGATGCGCTAGCGTTGCAGGGGCTGATGCCAACGAGCACAAGAAGCAGCCGCCGGGAGAAAACCAACTCATGAAATCACCGATCTGCGACATGCTGGGAATTGAATTCCCCCTGCTCGCTTTCAGCCATTGCCGCGACGTGGTGGCGGCGGTCAGCCGCGCCGGCGGCTTCGGCGTGTTCGGCGCGACCCGGTACTTGCCGGAGACGCTGGAGCAGGAGCTGAAATGGATCGACGCACATGTCGACGGCAAGCCCTACGGCATCGACGTGCTGATCCCGGAAAACATCTCGACCGCAGGTGAGAAGAACGTCACCTGGAGGAGCCTGGAGAAACGTGTCTCACAGGAGCACCGCGATTTCACCCGCAATCTGCTGAAGAAATACAACATCGAGCTCACAACGCAGAGCGTCGCCGACAACCAGCCGCAGCCGTTCGATGCGGAGACCGCGCTGCAACTGCTCGAGGTCTCGTTCCGCCATCCGATCCGACTGATCGCGAATGCGCTCGGCGTGCCGCCGAAGGCGATGATCGAGATGGGTCGCAAGCACGGCGTACCGGTGGCGGCGCTGGTCGGCTCCAAGGAGCATGCGCTGCGCCAGGTCGCGGCCGGCGTCGATATCCTCGTCGCGCAGGGCACCGAGGCCGGCGGCCATTGCGGCGAGGTCTCGACCATGGTGCTGGTGCCCGAGGTGATCAAGGCGATCAAGAAGATCCGCGACGTGCCGGTGCTCGCCGCCGGCGGCATCATGAC
>NZ_VKHP01000370.1 GCF_010811875.1 Bradyrhizobium uaiense | reverse complement strand
GGCTTTTACTATCTATGCGGTGCCGGCGATGGCGGTCGGCTTCCGCAGCGCGGCGCTGACCATGCGCATCACCCGCTCGTCCATGCTGGAAATCCTGCGCCAGGACTATATCCGCACCGCGCGCGCCAAGGGCGCCTCCGAGGCCTCCGTGAACTACCACCACGCGCTGAAGAATGCGGTGCTGCCTGTCATCACCGTGATCGGCATCGAGGCGGCGTTCCTGATCGGCGGCCTGATCGTGACCGAGACCGTGTTCAACATCCCCGGCATCGCCCGCTTCCTGGTCGAGGCGCTGCGCTGGCGCGATTACCCGATCGTGCAGAACCTCGTGATGTTCATCGCGGTTGTCGTGGTGATGGTGAACTTCATCGTCGACATGCTCTATGCGGCAATCGATCCGCGCATCCGGTTTGGAGACTAGCATGACAACGTTGGTCAAAAGCCGAGCCCAGCTCTCAACTCGCCCCGCTTGCGGGGAGAGGTCGGATCGCATCGGAGATGCGATCCGGGTGAGGGGGGCTCACCGCGAATCCAACTCCCACCGAGCTTGCGGAGACTCCCCCTCACCCCAACCCTCTCCCCGCAAGCGGGGCGAGGGGGAAAGAGACTAGCCGCGTGACGACGGTCAACTTCGACAGCGAACTGCGGCGCGCCGGGGCCAACGCCACCGGCGGCTGGGGACGGCTCGTCTTCCTCGCACAGCGCCACGTGCTCGGCACGATCGGCCTGATCATCATGCTGCTGTTCGTGCTGACCGCGATCTTCGCCGACGTCATCAGCCGCTACGATCCGCTCACCGTCGATTCCGCGCACCGGTTGGCCGCGCCCTCCATGCTGCACTGGTTCGGCACCGATTCCTTCGGCCGCGACGTCTGGAGCCGCATCATCCACGGCGCGCGGATCTCGCTTGCGGTCGGCATCGGCTCCGCGACCTTGGGCGCCACGCTCGGCGTGATCGTCGGCCTCACCTCCGGTTATCTCTCCGGCTGGGTCGATCTCGTGTTCCAGCGAGTGACCGACATCCTGCAATCGCTGCCGCTCCTGGTGCTCGCGCTTGTCATGACCGCGGCGCTCGGCCCGTCGCTGCCGAACGTGATCCTGGCGATCGCCATTCCCTTGATCCCGACCGTAGCCCGCGTGATCCGCGCCAACACGCTGGCGCTGCGCGAGCAGCCGTTTGTCGAGGCCGCCAAGTCGATCGGCATGAGCGAGACACGGATCGCGCTGCGCCACGTGCTGCCGAACACCGTCGCGCCGCTGATCGTGCTCGCGACTGCGCAACTCGGCTCGACCATCCTGACCGAGGCGTCGCTGTCGTTCCTCGGCCTCGGTATTCCCGAGCCTTATCCATCCTGGGGCCGCATGCTGTCGGAATCCGCCGCAGAATATGTCCGCACCGCGCCGTGGCTGGTGATCTTTCCCGGCATTGCGATCAGTCTCGCGGTGTTCGGCACCAACCTGTTCGGCGACGCGCTGCGTGACATCCTCGATCCGAGGCAGCGCGGCTGATGAGCGAGGCACTTCCGGCAGAAACGGTTCTCGATGTGAAGAACCTGCAGACGGTGTTCTTCACCAATTCCGGCCTGTTCCGCGCGGTCGACGACGTCTCGTTCACGGTCCGCCGCGGCGAGACGCTCGCGATCGTCGGCGAATCCGGCTGCGGCAAGAGCGTCAGCGCGCTCTCGATCATGCGCCTGGTGCCCGATCCGCCCGGCCGCATCGTCGGCGGCTCGGTGACGCTCGAAGGCACCGACCTCCTGAGGCTCAACGATGCCGCGATGCGCGCCATCAGGGGCAACCGCATCTCGATGATCTTCCAGGAGCCGATGACCTCGCTCAACCCGGTGATGCGGATCGGCGACCAGATCATCGAAGCGGTGCGGCTGCATCAGAAGGTGAGCAGCAAGGAAGCCCGGAAACAGGCCGTCGACATGCTGCGGCTGGTACGCATCCCCGAACCGGAGCGCCGCGCCCAGGAATATCCGCATCAGCTCTCCGGCGGCATGCGCCAGCGCGCCATGATCGCGATGGCGCTGGCCTGTCGGCCCGCACTCCTGATCGCGGACGAGCCGACCACGGCGCTCGACGTCACCATCCAGGCTCAGATCCTGGCGCTGATCGTCGACCTACAGCAGCGGCTCGGCACCGGGCTGATCCTGATCACCCATGACCTCGGCGTCGTCGCGCAGACCGCGCAGCGCGTGATCGTGATGTATGCCGGCAAGAAGGTCGAGGAGGCGACGGTCGAGTCGCTATTCGAGACGCCGCTGCATCCTTACACGCGCGGGCTGATGGCCTCGATGCCGGCCGTGATCGCGCTCGGCGCAGAGAGCGACGCGCGGCTGAACGAGATACCCGGCATGGTGCCGTCGCTGACCAACCTGCCGCCCGGCTGCGCTTTCGCGCCGCGCTGCAAGCTCGCGATCGACCGCTGCCGGCAAGAGTATCCGCCGCTCGACGAGGTCAAACCCAATCACTGGGCGGCATGCTGGCGCGCCGGCGAGATCGCGGAGGCGTCATGACCGAACAGCGTCCGCTCCTCGAGGTCACCGATCTCGTCAAGCACTATGCGGTGCGCGGCGGCGTGCTGCGTCGGCAGGTCGGCACCGTGCATGCGGTCGACGGCGTCAGCTTTGCGCTCGGCGCCGGCGAGACGCTCGGCCTGGTCGGTGAATCCGGCTGCGGCAAGTCGACGGTCGCGCGCACCGTGCTGCGGCTGGTCGAGCCGACCAGCGGCGCGATAAAGCTCGATGGCGAGGACATCGCTCCGCTGAGCAAGACCGCGCTGCGGCCATACCGCCGCTCGATGCAGATCGTGTTCCAGGATCCGTTCGCCTCGCTCAACCCGCGCATGACGGCCGGCGACATTGTCGGCGAGCCGCTGACCGTGCACGGCCTCGCGACCGGTGCAAAGAAGCAGGAGCGCGTCGCGGAGCTGTTCCAACAGGTTGGGCTGCGGCCCGACCAGATGAAGAATTTTCCGCATCAATTCTCCGGCGGCCAGCGCCAGCGCATCTGCATCGCGCGCGCGCTCTCGCTCGGGCCGCGGCTGATCGTCTGCGACGAGCCGGTGTCCGCGCTCGACGTCTCGATCCAGGCGCAGGTGATCAATCTTTTGATCGATCTGCAGCGCAAGCAGAATTTCTCCTATTTGTTCATCGCCCACGATCTCGCGGTCGTCGCCCATATCAGCCACCGCGTTGCCGTGATGTATCTCGGCCGCATCGTCGAGATCGCCGACAAGCACGAGCTGTTCGCCAACCCGCGCCATCCCTACGCCCAGGCGCTGCTGGCGTCGGTGCCGATCGCCGACCCGAAGGCCAGGCGCACCGCGCCCCTGATCGACGGCGACGTGCCGAGCCCGATCAACCCGCCCTCGGGCTGCGCCTTCCACACCCGCTGCCGCTATGCGATCGATCGCTGCAAGACCGAACGCCCGGCGCTGCAAGCGGCCGGCACCGCGCATCAGGTCGCGTGCTGGCTGAACGACGGGACGGGGCGTGGAGAATAATTTCATCGTCGTCCCGGCGAAGGCCGGGACCCATACGCCGCAGCCAAGGGAATGGGCAAGCGGTCAGAGATCGTCCCGTCAACAAACATTCGTGGTTATGGGTCCCGGCCTTCGCCGGGACGACAGTGCTTATGCGACGACATCGATCTACGCCGCCGCCTCGATCTCCACCACGATCTTCCCGGTCGTCACCTGTTCGCCCTCGGCGACATCGATCGACGAGACCGTGCCCGCGACGCCGGCGGTGTGGACATGCTCCATCTTCATCGCCTCCAACGTCATCACCGGCTGGCCGGCCGCGACCTTGTCGCCGGCCTTGACCAGCACCGCGACGACGCGGCCGTTCATGGCGGCGCGGACCTTGCCGTCGCCGCCGGTGGCGGACGCGCTCTCCGGCGGCGCGAGCGTGAGATCGCGGACCGACAGCGTAACGCCGCGATGCAGGATGTGGAGCCCATCGCCATCGCGCAGATATCTAGCCTGCTCCATCAGGCCATCGTGATGGAAGCGGATGCTGTCCTGGCCGAGCTCGTCGATCACGAAGCTGAAGCGATCGCCATTGCTGGTCGCGAGGTAGCTGCCGTCGCGCTCGCGGACGATCTCGATCTCCTGCACGCCGTGGCCGAGGTCGATCTGCAAGCCGAGCGGGAATGTCGCGGCCAGCGACCGCCCGCGCTGCCATGGCGGGGCGTGCGGATTGGTGACGTAGAGCAGCAGCGCCGCGAGCGCGAGGTCGCTGCCGCGATCGGGCCGCGGCGCCAGCAGCACGTCGCGGTGATTGCCGATGAAGGCTGTGGTCGCCTCACCCTTGGCGAAGACCGGATGGCGCAGGCAGTCGATCAGGAAACCCTGGTTAGTGGTGACGCCGAAGGCCGTGACCTGCTCCAGGGCAGAGATCAGCTTGCCGCGCGCTTCGTCGCGGGTGGCGCCGTGGCTGACGAACTTCGCGATCATCGAATCATAGAACGGTGGGATCTCCGAGCCGGACTGCAGCGCGTGCTCGACGCGGATACCCTCCGGCATCTGCCACCGCGCCATGGTTCCGGATTGCGGCATGAAGTCATGCCCGGCATCTTCCGAGCACAGCCGCACCTCGATCGCATGACCGGAGAAGGTGATGTCTTCCTGCCGCAAGCCAAGCGGCTCACCCCGGGCGACACGAAGCTGCAATTCGACCAGATCGAGCCCGGTGATCGCCTCGGTGACGGGATGCTCGACCTGCAGCCGCGTGTTCATTTCCATGAAGTAGAAATTGCCGGCACGATCGAGCAGGAATTCCAGTGTGCCGGCGCCCTCGTAGCCGATCGCCTTGACCGCCTGGACGGCGACCGCGCCCATCCGCGCGCGCAACTCCGGCGTCACCGCCGGCGACGGCGCCTCCTCGATCAGCTTCTGGTGCCGCCGCTGTACCGAGCAATCGCGCTCACCGAGATGGATGGCGTTGCCATGGCGATCGCCGAACACCTGGATCTCGACGTGGCGGGGATCGACGATCGCGCGCTCGAGGATGACGGTGGGATCGCCGAACGCGCCCTGTGCTTCCGATCGCGCGCTGCGCAGCGCATCGGGAAACGCCGCGGCGTCCGCGACGAGGCGCATGCCGCGGCCGCCGCCGCCGGCGACCGCCTTGATCATGACCGGAAAACCAATGGACTTGGCTTCCGCGAGCATCACCGCATTGCTCTGGTCGGCGCCTTGATAGCCGGGCACGCAGGGCACGCCAGCTTCTCTCATGATGTCCTTGGCGCCGGCCTTGTTGCCCATCGCCAGGATCGCTTCCGGCGACGGGCCGATGAACGCGAGCCCGGCATCGCGGCAGGCCTGCGCAAAGTTCTCGTTCTCGGCGAGGAAGCCATAGCCGGGATGCACGGCGCCGGCGCCGCTTGCCTTGGCGGCTGCGATGATCGCGTCGATCTTCAGATAGGATTGGGCCGGCAGCGCCTCGCCGATCCGTACCGCCTGGTCGGCCTCGCGGACATGCAGCGCATCGCGGTCGGCGTCCGAATAGACGGCGACGACGCCATAGCCGAGCCGCCGCGCCGAGCGCATAATGCGCAGCGCGATCTCGCCGCGGTTGGCGATCAGGATCTTGAAGAACGGTGTCCGCTTCACGATGGCACCGCTCATGGCCGTGCCACCGAGAACTGCATGCGCTGCGGGGTGCGTGCCTCGGCCTCGCGGCAGATCGAAAGCACCTCGGAGAGCACCGTCCGCGTATCGCGCGGATCGATCACGCCGTCGTCGAGCACCCGGGCGCTGGTCGAGAACACGTCCATCTGACTGTCGAACACGCCGGTGATCTGCGCCTTCATCGCCTCCAGCTTCTCCTTCTCGATCGGCTTGCCGCGCCGCGCCGCCGCAGCTTCAGTGACGATCGCCATGGTTTCGGCGGCCTGCTCGCCGCCCATCACGGCGGTCTTGGCGTTGGGCCAGGAAAAGCAGAAGCGCGGATGGAAGCCGCGGCCGCACATACCGTAATTGCCGGCGCCGAACGAGGCGCCGCAATACAGCGTGATCTGCGGCACCGTCGCCGAGGTCACCGCCTGGATCATCTTCGAGCCGTGCTTGATCATGCCGGCCTCTTCATAGGCTCGGCCCACCATGTAGCCGGTGGTGTTGTTCATGTAGAGGATCGGCGTGCGCGACTGGCAGCAGGCCTGGATGAAATGCGTCGCCTTGTTGGCCCCGGGCACGTCGAGCGGTCCGTTGTTGGTGATGATGCCGATCGCCTGCCCTTCGATGCGTGCATGGCCGCAGACCGTCGCGGGGCCGTAATTGGCGCCGAACTCGGTGAAGTCGGAATCATCGATGAAGCGTGCGATCGCCTGCCGCATGTCGACGGGCCGTTTGTGGTCCATCGGCATGATGCCGAGCAGTTCTTCGGCGGAATAGCGCGGCGGCTTGAATGTAGCCGATTCCGGCGCCGGCCGATCCCAAGGCAGCTTGGCCATGATCTCGCGCGCGATGCGCAGCGCATCGCGGTCGTCCTCGGCGAGGTAATCGCCGAGGCCGGAGATTTGGGTGTGCATCTCGGCGCCGCCGAGCTCCTCCTCGGTCGCGATCTCGCCGGTGGCGGCCTTGAGCAGCGGCGGCCCGGCGAGGAACGCGCGGGTGCGGCCGCGCACCATCACGATGTAGTCGGCCAGCCGGTCGGTTGCGAGGATGCCGAGCCCGCCGCCATTGGTGAGGATCGCGAGCCGGTTGCCGCGCGGGACGAAGCCACGACCGAGCAGCTCGGCGCAATCGAACAGCTGG
>NZ_VKHP01000369.1 GCF_010811875.1 Bradyrhizobium uaiense | reverse complement strand
AGCGCGACAACAACGCCGCACTGTCCGATAACGATGTGAGATATGTTGATATGGCCGTGCACGATCTTAGGCGTCAGCGCGCTGGGCTCACCCCTCTCCCCAACCCTCCCCCGCAAGGGGGGAGGGAGCCCGTCTAAGGTGCTCACCTTACGGGAACGCCAACGCATGCAGTTGCTCAAAGGACGCCTCAGTGCTTCGCGGCTTCACCATCGCGCAGCTTGAACCGCTGGATCTTGCCAGTCGCCGTCTTCGGCAGATTGTCGACCACATCGATCCAGCGCGGATATTTCCACGGGCCGATCTTCTGCTTGACGTGTTCCTTCAGCGCCTCGTGCAAACCTTCGGCCGAGCTCTCGGGCCGCAGCACCACATAAGCTTTCGGCTTCAACAGCCCTTCCGGATCGGCTTCCGGCACAACGGCGGCTTCCAGCACCGCGGGATGGGTGATCAGCGCGCTCTCGACCTCGAACGGCGAGACCCAGATGCCGGAAACCTTGAACATGTCGTCGGCGCGGCCGCAGAAGGTGTAGCGGCCGTCGGCATCGCGCGTGTACTTGTCGCCGGTGCGGGTCCAGGCGCCCTCGAAGGTGGCGCGGCTCTTGGCGCGCTGATTCCAGTAGCTCTCGCCGGCCGAGGGTGCATCGACCAGCAGTTCGCCGACCTCGCCGTCGGCGACCTCGGCACCGCTCTCGTTGACCAGCCGCACCTTGTAGCCGGGCACCGGACGGCCGGACGAGCCGTATTTGATGTCGCCGGGCGCATTCGACAGGAAGATGTGCAGCAGCTCGGTCGAGCCGACGCCGTCGAGGATGTCGACGCCGAACCGCGCGCGCCAGGCATTGCCGACCGATTCCGGCAGCGCCTCGCCGGCCGAGGTGCAGATGCGCAGACGATTGCCGCCGGACTGCGCCTTGGTCGCCTCGTCGTTCAACATCGCCGCGAACAGGGTCGGCACGCCGAAGAAGATGCTGGGATGATATTTGTTCATCAGCGCGAACATCACCGCCGGCGTCGGCCGCTCCGAATTCAGGATCGTCGTTGCGCCGACCGACATCGGGAAGGTGAGCGCATTGCCGAGCCCATAGGCGAAGAACAGTTTGGCGGCCGACAGGCCGACATCGTCCTCGCGGATGCCGAGCACCTGGCGGGCATAGGTCTCCGCGGTCGCGGCAAGATTGGAATGCAGATGGCGCACGCCCTTCGGCATGCCGGTCGAGCCCGACGAATAGAGCCAGAATGCCGGCTCGTCGGCATGCGTCGGCGCGGTCGCGAACACGTCGCTCTCGCGCGCGATCTCGTCGGACAGCCTCTTGTGGCCGTGCGCGTCCTTGCCGGAGACCACGACATGCTCGAGGTCCGGCATGCGCGCGATGATGTCCTTCACGACCGGCAGCAGCGCCTCCGACACGAACAGCACGCGCGCGCGGCAATCACCGAGGCTGTAGGCGTATTGCTCCGCGGTCAGCAGCGTGTTGAGCGGCACCGGCACCACGCCGGCGCGGATCGCGCCGAGGAACACGATCGGGAAATCGACCGTGTCCAGCATGATCATGGCGACCCGCTCCTCGCGGCGGACGCCGAGCCGGCGCAGCATGTTGCCGAGGCGCCGGGTCTGCTGCTGCAACTGGCCATAGGTGATTTGCGACACCGTGTCGTCGAACACGACCTTGCCGCCGCGGCCTTGATCGACGTTGCGGTCGAGCAGCCAGGAGACTGCGTTATAAGTCATGCCCCGCTCCTCGGACCCAGACGCGCCACGTGTCCCTCTCCTGTGAATTTAGGAATTATAATTCATACAAAGCCACCACGTTGGCTTGCTGTCAATCCTTATCGGCATTATGTTTCCTAGACTGACGGTCTGATTCAGCCAGGACCGCGTCGCACAGGGATCATGACCGCAGCCAACGATCCGGAAACCGACTTCCTCGAACAGCTCGGCCAGCGCGTGCGCACCATGCGCGCGCTGCGCGGCATGTCGCGCAAGGTGCTCGCCAAGGTCTCCGGCATTTCCGAACGCTACATCGCCCAGCTCGAAAGCGGCAAAGGCAATGTCTCGATCGTGCTGCTGCGCCGTGTCGCAGGCGCGATGGGCGCGCATCTCGAGGACCTGATCCCCTCCAGCGAGCCGGTGCCGGACTGGGCCGTGATCCGCGATCTCCTGCGGAAAGCTTCGCCGAGCCAGATCGCACAGGCCAAGGACACGCTCGCCGGCAGCAGCCCGCTGGCGCCACGCCGCGCCTCGTTCTCCGGCATTGCGCTGATCGGCCTCCGCGGCGCCGGCAAGACCACGCTCGGCCGCATGCTGGCGAAGAAGATCGGCTGGAGCTTCGTCGAGCTCAACAAGGAGATCGAGGCGCAGAACGGCCTCTCGGTTGCCGAGATCATCGCGCTGTACGGCCAGGAAGGCTTTCGCCGCATGGAGCAGGCCGCGCTGACGCAGCTGCTCGCGCGCAAGGAATTGATGGTGCTGGCGACCGGCGGCGGCATCGTCTCCGAGGCGCTGACCTTCGACCTGATCCTGTCGTCGTTCTACACGATCTGGCTGAAGGCCGAGCCGGAAGAGCACATGGCCCGCGTCCGCCGCCAGGGCGACCTGCGCCCGATGGCCGACGATCGCTCGGCGATGGCCGAATTGCGCAACATCCTGGTCAGCCGCGAGCCGCTTTATGCGCGCGCATCGGCGGTGGTCGACACCGCCGGGCTCTCGGTCGATGCCGCCGCCGCGCGGCTGATCGATTCCGTGCGGCCGGTGTTGCAGAACGAGGCGCGGAGTTTCGGGCTGCGCAGCGTGGCGCTTTAATCTTACAGAACAATCGCCTTACTTCTCCCGTCATTGCGAGCGAAGCGAAGCAATCCATCTTTCCGCGTGTGCCGATGCATGGATTGCTTCGTCGCTATCGCTCCTCGCAATGACGAATTACAACAACCGGCTCTTCACATCATCGGCCCCTTCCCGCAGCAGCGGCAGGAAGCGATCGATCAATTCCTTGGCCGGCACCCGATCGACATGCGCGCCCATGTTGATGGCGGCGACGATGGTGCCGTCATAGCGGCGCACCGGCACCGAGATGGAGCGGAAATGCGGCTCGGCCTCGCGGTCGACCAGTGAATAGCCCTGCGCGCGATCGGCGATGATGGTGGCGAGCAGTTTCTTCGGATCGGTCACGGTCTGCGGCGTCACCGGTTCGCGGCGCATCGCCTTTAGCCGCGCCGCGAGCTCGGCATCATCGAGCCGGCCGAGCATCGCACGGCCGACCGAGGTACAGAACGCCGGCAGCCGGTAGCCGATGTCGAGACCGGCGGAGAACACCCGCGTCGGGCTCGAACGCGCGACGAACACGACATCGTCGCCGTCGAGCAGCGCGAGCGAGGCGATCTCCTGCGCTGATGTGGCGATGCGATCGAGCACCGGCTGCAACACCGTCACCACCTGGTTGGATTGCAGGAACGAGCCGGCCAAGGTCAGCACATGCGGCGTCAGCGTGAACAGCTTGCCGTCGGTGGTGACGAAGCCGCCATGCGCCAGCGTGAACAGGATGCGGCGCGCGGTGGCGCGCGGCAGGTCGGCGGCGCGCGCGAGGTCGCTCAGCGTCGCGGGACCCGTCACGGTGCCGAACACCTGCAACAGGCGCAGGCCGCGATCGAGCGCCTCGACGAAGTCGGTGGCGCGTTCGTCCTGATCGGTCCGCTTCAGCTTGGGCATAGGGGTTCGGCTTTGAACGGTTCAAAAATTGCGCTTGCTGCCCTGCCCAGACATGGCATAATTCGCACATTCGTTCAATAGTCGAACAAATCCAGTTTCGGGAAACGCTGCCATGATGAGCCAGGAAGCGAACGATCTGATCACCCGCACCAGCCGCAAAGACCCTTGCGGCAGACTGATGCGGATGTACTGGCAGCCGGCGGCGCTGGTCGACGAGCTGGAAGGAGCGCGCCCGGTGCGGCCGGTGCGGCTGCTCGGCGAAAACCTGGTGCTGTTCCGCGGCGAGGACGGCAGCTACGGCCTGATCGATCGCCACTGCGCGCATCGCGGCGCCGACCTCGCCTTCGGCCGGCTCGAAAATGGCGGGCTGCGCTGCGCCTTCCATGGCTGGCTGTTCGACACATCAGGCCAGTGCATCGAGACGCCGGCAGAGCCGGCCGGTTCGCAGCTCTGCAAGGGCATCAAGCAGCGCTCCTATCCCGTGGTCGAGAAGAGCGGCATCCTGTGGGCCTGGCTCGGCGAAGGCACTCCGCCGGCATTCCCCGAGCTCGACTGCTTCGTCGCGCCCGGGACGCATACGTTTGCGTTCAAGGGCCACATGAACTGCAACTGGCTGCAGGCGCTCGAGGTCGGCATCGATCCGGCGCACGCCTCCTTCCTGCATCGCTTCTTCGAGGATGAGGACACATCGGCGGCTTACGGCAAGCAATTCCGCGGCGCCTCGGCCGGCAGCGACATGCCGATGACGAAAATCCTGCGCGAATATGATCGCCCGATCATCAATGTCGAGCACACCGAATACGGCCTGCGGCTGATCGCGCTGCGCCAGCTCGACGCCGAGCGCACCCATGTGCGGGTGACAAATCAGCTGTTCCCGCACGGCTTCGTGATTCCGATGTCGACCGAGATGACGATCACGCAGTGGCACGTGCCGGTCGATGACGAGAACTGCTACTGGTACGCGATCTTCACCAGCTACGCGGCGCCGGTCGACAAGCCAAAGATGCGCGACCAGCGGCTCGCGCTCTACACGCTGCCCGACTACAAGTCGCGCAAGAACCGCAGCAACGATTACGGCTTCGATCCGCACGAGCAGGCGACCGAGACCTATACCGGCATGGGCACCGACATCAACGTCCACGACCAGTGGGCGGTGGAATCGATGGGGGCGATCCAGGACCGCACCAACGAGCATCTCGGCCAGAGCGACAAGGCGATCGTGCAGTATCGCCGGCTGCTGCGACAGGAGATCGAGAAGGTCGGCGGTGGCGAGAAGCCGATGCTGTTCCTCGACGAGGCCTCCGCGCGCAGCATCCAGGGCCCGGCGACGATGGACGGCATCGGGCCGACGCTGGGCTGGGAGCTCTACTGGATGGAAGTCGACGTCAAGCGCCGCCGCGGCGCACCGTGGGCCGCTCCGGTGCCGCGCGAGATCGCCGGCAAGGTGCAGCATCTGACGGCGGCGGAGTAGTATGTACTCAACACCTGCCGTCATTGCGAGGAGCGCAGCGACGAAGCAATCCATACATCCGCACATGCGGCTCGATGGATTGCTTCGCTTCGCTCGCAATGACGCGTCTGAAGGAGCAACACGTTGAGCTTTGTCGAGCGTCACGGCCTATGGTCGGATGAGCAGAAGGAGGCCGCGAACCGCCTCCGCCGCATCGTCGAGGAGAAGAACCTCGAGGTCATCCGCCTGTCGTTTCCCGATCAGCACGGCATCCTGCGCGGCAAGACGCTGATCGCCACTGAGGCCGTGCGCGCGCTGGAGGGCGGCTGCTCGATCACCACGACGATGCTCGCCAAGGACACCTCGCACAAGACGGTGTTTCCGGTGTTCACATCAGGCGGCGGCTTCGGCATGAAGGAGATGGAGGGCGCGGCCGACGTGCTGATGGTCGCCGACCCCACCACGTTCCGCGTGCTGCCCTGGGCGCCGAACACCGGCTGGCTGCTCTGCGATCTCTATTTCAGCGACGGCCGACCCGTGCCATTCGCGACCCGCAACCTCTATCGCAAGGTGCTCGATCAACTCGGCAGCCGCGGCTACGATTTCGTCGCCGGGCTCGAGGTCGAATTCCATCTGTTCAAGCTCGAGGACGCGCACATGGCGCCGGAGGATGCCGGCCAGCCCGGACGGCCGCCGTCGGTCAGCCTGCTGTCGCACGGCTATCAGTACCTCACCGAACAGCGTTACGACCAGATGGAGCCGGCGCTCGAGATCATCCGCCGCGACATCATCGCGCTCGACCTGCCCTTGCGCACGGTCGAGGTCGAGTTCGGCCCAAGCCAGTGCGAGTTCACCTTCGCACCGACCACAGGGCTTGCGCCGGCCGACATCATGGTGCTGTTCCGTTCGGCCGTGAAGCAGATCGCGCGCCGCCACGGCTATCACGCGACCTTCATGTGCCGGCCGAAACTGCCGAACATCTTCGCCTCGGGCTGGCACCTGCATCAGTCGCTGGTGTCGCGCGCGGGCGGCGAGAACGTGTTCATGGCGAAGGAGACTGGCGAGCCGTTGAGCCCGCTCGGACGCGCCTGGCTCGCCGGCCTGATCGAGCACGCGCGGGCCTCGACCGTGTTCACGACGCCGACCATCAACGGCTACAAACGCTACCGTTCCTATTCGCTGGCGCCGGATCGCGCGATCTGGGGCCGCGACAACCGCGGCGTGATGATCCGGGTGCTCGGCGGCCCGAATGATCCGGCGACGCGGCTGGAGAACCGGATCGGCGAGCCCGCCGCCAATCCCTATCTCTACATGGCTTCGCAAATTCTCTCCGGCCTCGACGGCGTCGATCGCAAGCTCGATCCCGGCCCGTCCGCCGACACACCCTACGAGACCAAGGCCGCACTGCTGCCGAAGTCATTGCGCGAAGCGGTGTTCGCGCTCAATGACGACCCGTTCTTCCGCGGGGCGATGGGGCCGGAGTTCGTCGACTACTACGTTTTCATCAAGAACGCGGAGATCGAGCGTTTCCAGGCCGAGGTGTCGGACTGGGAGCAGCGCGAATATTTCGAGATGTTTTGACCCCCTAATCCGTCATCCTGAGGAGCGCGCAGCGCGTCTCGAAGGGTCGACGGCCCAGCCGGTGGCCGTGCATCCTTCGAGGCTCGCAAGCGCTCGCACCTCAGGATGACGGATGACGGGATCAAAACATCTCGAACTCGGTGCTCCCAGCAACTGA
>NZ_VKHP01000368.1 GCF_010811875.1 Bradyrhizobium uaiense | reverse complement strand
GGGAGACGCCAGGGAGAAGGCCGATCTCGGCCCGGCCTTCGGTCCTGAGCTGACCGGCGCGGAGGTACGCCATCTCATGCGCAAGGAATGGGCGCGCTTTTCCGACGATGTGCACCAGGCGCTGGTCGCTGCCACGACCAACAACGATGCGCTCCAGACGCGGCTGGCCGAGATGGCGGCGCGCGACGCCGATGGCAAGCTCGCGCCCGGCCCCGCCGCAATCGGCCTCGGCCGAGGCGTTGCCGCCTTCGCCGCCGGCGACCATGAGGGCGCCGTCCGCATCCTGGCGCCGCTGATGCCCGAGCTGGTGCGGATCGGCGGCAGCCATGCGCAGCGCGAATTGTGGGAGGACACCTTCATCGTCGCCTGCCTGCGCGCCGGGCAAGGCCGGCAAGCCACGAGCCTGATCTCGGAGCGGCTGCATCGCCGTCCGTCCAAGCGTGACCTCGCCTGGTCGCAAGAAGCGGCAAGGCAATAGCCGCTGTTTGCGCTGTTCTCCTTCCCCCTGAAAGGGGGAAGGTCGGGATGGGGGTCAAGCCGCAGACACCGCTGCTCGCCGAGAGAGCAGATCCCCGCCCGCTTTGCTCTTGCGAGCAAAGCGACCTCCCCTTTTCAAGGAGAGGTTTGAGAATCGCGCTCAATCCACCTTCGCCATGAACGCGGCAAGCGCATCGCGATCGGCTTGCGGCATGGTCAGCCCGAGCTTCGAACGCCGCCACAGCACATCGTCGGAAAAGCGCGCCCATTCCTTGCGCATGAGATGGCGTACCTCCGCGCCGGTCAGCTCAGGACCGAAGGCCGGGCCGAGATCGGCCTTCTCCCTGGCGTCTCCCAGAACATCCCTGACGTTCAGCCCATAGGCGGCCACCAGCCGCCGCGCCTGTCCTTCGCCGAGAAATCGCCAGCGATCGCGGGCGATGTCGACCTCGGTTTCGAAGCGCTGCCAGGCGAATTCGCCGCCCGGCAGCGGTGCCGTTGCAGTCCAGCGCGGTCCCATCGGATAGAACCGCGCGAACTTCGCGACCGCCCGCTCGGCCCGGCGCCGCGACGTTGTGACGTCGCCGCCGAAGATCGTCAGCAGCGGCGCCTTGCCGCGCTTGAAATCGACCGACACCGCACCATCGCGTCGACGCCAGCGCGCCGATGCGACGACGGAATTAGCGCCTGAGACCGTTCGCAGCACGTCGGCCGGCGTGATCTGCTCGCGAAAGTAGCGATTGGCCGCGTCGCAGAGATAGGCCACCTCCCGCACATCCATCGCGACAATGGCGGGATCGCCCTTGAAGGCATGGCTGATGCTGCCGATCAGGGTGAAGTCGCGCTCATAGGGACTGGCGAAGATCAGTTGTCCATCGGTGTTCTGGAACGCATAGACGTTGTCGCAGTCGAACAGGCGGCGCACCACGATCTGGCTGATCTGCACGGTCGCGAGCTGCGGCACAGGCACGCGCAACACGGTGTCGGCGACCGAGGCGGTCCAGGCGCCGGTCGCGTTGACCAGCGACCGCGCCGTGATCACCTGCCGATAACCGCGATCGATCGCGATCAGCCGCCAGGTCTCGCCACGCTCGGCCCGGGTCACGCGCGCGCCGGTGCGGATATCGGCGCCGCGCGCCGCGGCGTCGACCGCATTGAGCACGACGAGCCGGGAGTCGTCGACGACGCAATCGGAATATTCGAACGCGGTTCCGAACGGCCGCTTCAGCGCATTGCCGACCGGATGGTGGGTGACATCAAGCGTCGTCGAGCGCGGCAGGCCGCTGCGGGATGCCAACCGCTCGTAGAGCAGCAGCAACGTCCGCAATTGCCACGGCGGCCGCTCCCCGGCATGCACGGGGATCGCGAAGCGCGCCGGCCGCACCAGATGCGGCGCAATGCGCAGCAAGACGTCGCGTTCCCTGAGCATCCGACGAACGCGGAAGAACTCGCGCCGCTCCAGCCCCGCCAGATCGCCGTGGACCAGCCGCGGCGATGCCTGCGAGGCGCCGGAGCCGAGATCGCCCTGCTCCAGCAGGATCACGCGCAGGCCGCGGCCGGCCGCGTCACGCGCAATGCTCGTGCCGTTGAGGCCACCGCCGATGATCGCAACGTCATAGTCCGCCATGCCCAACGCCTATCGCATTTGCATGCGAACGGAATATGTGCTCGCGGAAAAAATGCGTGACCGCGCCTAAAGCGCGATGAGATTAAGTTGAGCAGCGACCGCGACGCTGCGCTCCCTCTCCCCGTTCTTACGGGGAGAGGGTTGGGGTGAGGGGCCGTGTCCGCGTACACGGTGATAGCTGCATTTGCGGAGACTCCCCCTCACCCGGAACGCATCTAACGATGCGTTCCGACCTCTCCCCGCACGCGGGGCGAGGTGAAGCGGGGTCCGCCGCGCGATTGGAGGCAAAGTCATCTCGTTCTAGGTCGCCGATGCAAAGAACTGTTCCGGTCCATCGACCTCGATCAGGTTCTTGCCTTCGATCACCCAGAACCGGTTGGCCACCGTCCGCACGAACTGGCGGTCGTGCGACACCAACAGGCAGCTGGCCTGCTGCTCCATCAGTTCCTCCTCCAGCGCCTCCTGACCCTCGATGTCGAGGTGGTTAGTCGGCTCGTCGAGCAGATAGAAGTTCGGCTGGGTCAGCCGAAGCACCAGCATGCCGAGCCGGGCCTTCTGCCCGCCCGACAACCGCCCGATCGGGCGGCCCTGCATCTCGATCGAGAGGCCGGCACCGGCGAGCAGGCCGCGCGCACGCTGATCGCCAACCTCGAAGCGCCGCGTCAGCATGCGCATCGGCGTGTCGCCATCTGCGAGATCGGCCAGCGCCTGATCGCAATAGCCGAGCACCAGCGACTCGGTGGCCCTGATTTCGGCCATTGCCGCCTCCGGGCGCTCGATCGCCAGCCGCAGCGCCGCGACGAACAGGGTCTTGCCGGCGCCGTTCGGCCCGAGCAGCGCGATCCGGTCGCCCTTGCAGATGAACTGCTCGCTGATCCTGAACAGCAGCCTGCCGTCGGGCGCGGCGATCGCGGCGTCATTCAGCCGGATCAGAACCTTGGCATGGGTGTCGCGGTTGGCGAGCCTGATCGTGCCGGCCGAGCGTTCCATGTGCGCCGGTTTCGCGGCCTCCTCCAGTCTCTCGGCGCGCTGCTTCAGCTGCCTGGTCTTCGACAGCAGAAGGTCGCTGCCGGAATTGATGCCGAGATTGTTGAGCTTCGCGGCCTGCTGCCGGAGTTGCCGGACGGCCTTCATGTCGCGCTGACAGCGCCGCTCGTCCGAGGCATCGAATTCGTCGACCGCCGCGCGCGCCGCGCTGTAGGGCAACGCGAACAGCTGCGACCGTTCCGGGCGCAGGAACAGCGTCCGGTTGGTGGTCGCGTCGAGAAAGGCGCGATCGTGGCTTGCGATCACCACCGGCATCTCGCGCGGCAGCGCATTCAGCCAGGCCTCGAGCCGACCGATCTTGGCGAGGTCGAGATGGTTGGTCGGCTCGTCGAGCAGCAGCACATCGGGCTCGGTCACCAGCACGCGGGCGAGCAGCGCAAGCCGCAGCCAGCCGCCACTCAGTTGCTTCAGCGGTCTCGCCCACAGCTCCTCAGGCACGTCGAGCGATTGCAGGGCGACGTCGACTCGCCAGCTCTCGCCCGCGCGTTGCTCGGCGGGAAGCGCCTCGAGCACGGCGGCATGGAACGGCTTATCCATCAGGCTCGGCGGCGCATCCTGCTCGACATGGCCGACGGTCAGTCCGCGCAAGCGGGTGATGTCGCCTTCATTGGGCTCCATGCTGCCTGCGATACAGCGCAGCAGCGTGGACTTGCCGCGGCCGTTGGCGGCCACGAGCCCGATCCGGTCGCCGGCATTGACGACAAAATTGAGTTCGGAAAACAGCGGCGCGTTCAGCGTCACGCCGAGATTGCGGACATTGATGAGGGACACGATCAATTCTCTGGTCTTGCCGGCGATCACGGCATCATCCCGAGGCATCCAGCCATCATCGGATGTGCGTGTCTAAGCGCGGCGAGGGATTCAAGTGCAGGCGCGAACGCTCAAACGTTCGACGCCGCACGGCCACGATGGGCAGACCAGGAAGAGATTTTAGCCGAGTTTCCGGTCAGCCCTGCAAACGCATTTGCAGGGCGTTGACGGGGCCACGCTTGAGGTGGGGATCAGTGAATCTCGCCACGACGCAGCCCTCCTTTCTCGGCACGAAAACGATGTGGTGGTTCGAAGGTAACCGGACGTGCAAGGGATGGCAAGCACGGCCGGCGGGCCGATCCGACGGTTCAGGCCGATTTACCCGGCTCTGCGCACGGTTTCAGCAAGCCGGTCGCCGCCGACCAGCGCGGCAAATTGACCGATCGGGGCCGGCCGGCCGATCAGATAGCCCTGCACCGCGTCGCAGCCTTCTTCGGAGAGGAAGCCGAGTTGCGCCTCGGTCTCGACGCCTTCGGCGACGATCGACATTTCAAGGCCGTGGCCGAGATCGATGACCGCGCGCACGATCGCGGCCGATTGCGGATTGCGGCCGAGATTGATGACGAAGGCGCGGTCGATCTTGATCTTGTCGAACGGAAACGCCTGCAGATAGCTCAGCGAGGAATAGCCGCTGCCGAAATCGTCCATCGAGATGCGGACGCCGAGCGCCTTCAGCCGCCGCAGCAGCGATAAGCCGCGGTCGAAATCCTCGATCAGCACGCCTTCGGTGATTTTCGAGCTCGAGCCGGTCGGGCGTCAGCCCGGTCTCGAGCAGGATCGAATGGACGAGGCCGACGAGGTCGCCATGGGTGAATTGCGCCGGCGACAGGTTGACCGCGACCTGCATCGGCACCGCCCAGGAGGCCGCCTCGCGGCAGGCTTCGCGCAGGATCCATTCGCCCATCTCGACGATCAGGCCGCTTTCTTCCGCGAGCGGAATGAAGTCGCTCGGCGGCACGAAGCCGCGCACCGGATGGTGCCAGCGCGCCAGCGCCTCGAAACCGATGATCTGGCTGCTCGCGACGCTCCCGCCCGCCGCCGCCTGCGGCTGGTAGTAGAGCGACAATTCGCCGTTCTTGATCGCGACCGACAGTTCCTGGTGCAGCACGCGGCGATCGCGGATCTGCTGGTCCATGTCCGGCTCGAAGATCGAGATCGTGCCGCGCGACTTCGCCTTGGCGCGGAACAGCGCCGCGCCGGAATTGGCCAGCAGCGAGGCCGCGTCGGACCCGTTGTGCGGAAACACGGCGATGCCGGTGGTCAGCCCGGTCCGCACCGACTTGCCGTCGATCGCGAAATCCTCACCCAACGCCTCGGCGGCCTGCTCGGCCAGCGCGATGCCGGCAGCGGGTTGCTTGCCGTCGATGATGAGGCCGAATTCGTCGCCGGACAGCCGCGCCACCACGCCGCCGCGCGCCACGGTCTGCAAGCGCTGTGCGACCTCGATCAGCACCTTGTCGCCCATCGCATGGCCGTAGACGTCGTTGATCTCCTTCAGCCCGTCGAGGTCGACGCAGAGCACGGCGAACTCCTCGTCGGTGCCGTCGCAGGCCTCGATCATCTGGGTCAACGCCTGCAGGAAGGCGGCGCGGTTCGGCAGATCGGTCAGGCCGTCATGATAGGCCATGTGCGCCATGCGCGACTCGGTCTGGCGCCGGTCGGTGACGTCCTCATGGGTCTTGATCAGATATTGCGGCTCGCCATTGTCGTCGAGCACGGTCATGCGGCGGGTCAGGAACAGCCGCAGGCCGTCCTTGGTCGAGATCGGATGCTCCTCGGCGATCATGCTGCGCTTCCTGATCGCAGCCTCGTCGCGGGCGATGATCAGCTTGGCTTCGCGCGCGTTGAAGATATCGGAAGCGGTGAGGCCGGCGGCGTCCTCGCGGCGGCGATTGAGGATCGTCTCGGCGCTGCGGTTGGCCAAGAGGTAGCGGCCGTCGGTGACGCGCTGCACGATCAGCGAGACCGGGATGTTGTCGACCACGAGCTCGAGGAATTTCTTGTTGTTCTCGAGCTCGCGCGACAGCGAGCGGCGGTCGGTGACGTCCTCGAACAATGCGATCAGGAATTCCGGCTCGCCGGCTTCGTTGCGGGCGATCACCCGGTTGGACGCCAGGATACGCTTCTCCGAGCCGCGCTCGACGAAGAACTCGCTGCGGTGATAGCCTTCCGGCGCGTCCAGCGCTGCGCGGTCGGCGGTGTCGATGCTGAGCGCGGTCTCGGGGCGGAAGATCTCGTCGGCGCGCTTGCCTACGATGTGGTCGCGCGAGAACCGCGAGAAGCGCTCGAACGCGCGGTTGGCGAAGATGTAGCGGCCGTCTTCGATGTTCTTGGCCGCGACGCAGACCGGGACGTTGTCGAGCACCGACTCCAGGAATTGCGTGGTCGAGGCGAGCTTGCGCGACAGCTTGCGCTGGTCGGTGCAATCGAGATGGGTCGCGACCGAGCCGCCGTTCGGCAGCGGAAAATATTTCACCAGCACCGACCTGCCGCCCGGCAGTTCGGTGACCAGCCCCTCGGACAAAGCGGCCCGGGCAAAGAAGTCCTCGGCGCTGACGTCGAGCACGCCGCGGTCGCGGCGCAGCTCCAGCAGCTCCGTGCCGGTCATGTTGCGCCTGATATCGGAACGCGACAGGCCGTAGATGTCGAGATAGCGGTCGTTGCAGAACACGATGCGCTCGCGCGCATCGGTCATCACCACGCCCTGGTTCAGATGATTGAGGGCCGACGACACGAAGGCGTTGCGCCGCAATTGCGCGCGCTTGGCCTTGCGCAGGGCCGAGAGGACCCAGAGCCCGATCGCGCCGAGAAAAGACGCGACCACCACGCTGCCGATCAGCAGCTCCCAGACCACGCAGGGATCGAGGTCACCGCGCTAGGTCGACCGCGCGAAGGCCTCGCACGCGGCGCGGGCGGCACAGCACGGCAGCGCGGCAGCGCGCCTGCAGAGCT
>NZ_VKHP01000367.1 GCF_010811875.1 Bradyrhizobium uaiense | reverse complement strand
TTAATCACCACCCACCATCCGCAAGGCCCACAGTGTACATCGTAGGCGGCGTCCGATTTGGATCAGAGACCGGAGAACTGCACGCCAAGCTTGGTCCCCCACACGGTCGCCGCGACCAGCGCAACGAGACCGGCAACGAGCCAGACCACGAACCAGATCCAGCTGATCGGAATCCCGACCGAATGGGCGGCCAAATGGTCGTCGGCCACGGCCCTGAGTGCGCGACCGGTCTTGGTACGCTGAAAGAAGACGGCGAGGCCGGCGACCAGGACGCCCGCGATCAATGCGCCCCAGACATCCAGCTTGTTGACCAGAATCCCGCCCGGGAACAGGCCTTCAAACAAGAACCAGGCGTCGGTCGGGAACAGCCGCAACGGGTAGACATCCGATCCGAAGATCATCTCCGCGGCACCCTCGATGACGAATGTCACGCCGATCGTCGACATGAACAGCGTCAGGCCGTCCTGGTTGACAAGAGGTCCGATCACGAACCGCTCGATGAGCCAGGCGGTTGCCGCCATGATCATGGCGGCAAAGCCGATGGCAAGGACGACCGCGACCCAAAGCGGAAGGCCGTTGGCGACCAGCAGGTCGAGGGCGCGAACCAGCGCCAATCCCGCGAGCAATACCATCGCTCCCTGCGCATAGTTGAATACGCCGGATGCCTTGAAGATCAACACGAAGCCGAGCGCGACCAGCGAATAGAGCACGCCGGACATCAATCCGCCGATAAGGACCTCGAGAAACTGACCCAGCGCGATCATGGGCGCACCTCAATGCGCGACGCCAAGATATGCATCGATGACGGCTTGACTTCTCTTCACTTCATCAGGCGTGCCGTCGGCGATCTTGACGCCGTGATCAAGCACCGCGACGCGGTCCGACAGATCCATGACCACGGCCATGTCGTGCTCGATCAGGGCGATGGTCGTGCCGTAATGATTGTTCACATCAACGATGAATCGCGACATGTCCTCCTTCTCCTCGACGTTCATGCCAGCCATCGGCTCGTCGAGGAGGAGTAGGTCGGGCTCCATCGCCAGAGCGCGACCGAGTTCGACACGCTTTTGCAAGCCGTATGGCAAGCGCCCAACCGGTACCTTGCGGATTGTCTCGATTTCCAGAAAGTCGATGATCTCCTCGACCTTACGCCGATGTTCGACCTCCTCTGCGAGAGCAGGGCCATAACGCAGCGCCTGCCACAACAGCCCGCGGCGGACCTTCAAGGTGCGCCCCGTCATGATGTTGTCGAGCGCGCTCATGCCTTTGAACAGGGCGACATTCTGAAAGGTGCGCGCGATGCCGCCGCGCGCCGC
Source organism: Bradyrhizobium uaiense (assembly GCF_010811875.1). GTDB lineage: Bacteria > Pseudomonadota > Alphaproteobacteria > Rhizobiales > Xanthobacteraceae > Bradyrhizobium > Bradyrhizobium uaiense. Next base: position 5,774 of record NZ_VKHP01000367.1, on the reverse strand, counting down.
CTCAAAGGGCTGCATTTTGGCCCGGGTGCGCCCCTTGAAGGTGATGGCGCCATGGTTGGGGTGATAGAAACCGTTGACGACGTTCAGCATCGAGGTTTTGCCGGCGCCGTTGGGGCCGATGATGGCGCGAATTTCGCCTTTTCTGACGTTGAACGAGACGTCCCGCAGCGCCCTGACGCCGCCGAAGGCCAGTGCCACGCCCTCGACCTGCAGCAGGATTTCGTTGGCGTTTGGCGCTCTCATGCCGCTCTTCCCAGCGATTTTGTCGGACCCACGATTTGCATGTCGCGAATCTTGACTCGTGCCGCGATCGTGCCTTTCCGGCCATCCTCAAACGTCACTTCCGTGGAAATGTCGGCCTCATGCGCCCCGTTGTAGAGGGCCGTGACCAACGGCGCATAACGTTCGGCAATGAAGCGGCGGCGCACTTTCTGCGTGCGGGTCAGCTCGCCGTCATCCGCGTCGAGCTCCTTGTGCAGAATGAGGAAGCGGCGAATCTGGGCGCCCGCAAGCACCGTTTCCCCGGCCAGGGAGCGGTTCACCGCGGCAACGTCTTTGGCGACCATGTCGTAGACCAGCGGATGCCCGGCAAGCTCCTGATAGGACCCGTAGGCGACGTTGTTGCGTTCGGCCCAATTCGCGACCGCGACCGGGTCGATGTTGAGCATGGCGCACACGAACTCTCTGGAGTCACCGAACGTGATCGCTTCCTTGACATTGGGATAGAACTTCAGCTTGTTCTCGAGGTACTTGGGAGCAAACATCGTGCCGTCAGCCAATCGACCGACGTCCTTCGCGCGATCGATGATCTTCAGATGCCCGGTCTTCTCGTCGAAGAAGCCCGCATCGCCGGTCCTGACGTATCCGTCTGATGTCATGGCTTCCGCGGTCTTTGCCTGATCCTTGAAATATCCGAGGAACATGCCGGGCGAGCGAAACTGCACTTCGCCCGTCTCCGCAATGCAGATGTCGACGTGGGGTGCCGGCGGACCAACCGTATCCGAGTAGATCTCGCCATCGGGCTGGCAGGTCACATAGAGGAACGCTTCGGTCTGGCCGTAGAGCTGTTTCAGGTTCAGGCCGATCGAGCGGTAGAACGCGAACAGATCCGGACCGATCGCTTCGCCTCCAGTGTAGGCGACGCGCACCTGAGACAGGCCAAGAACGTTCTTGAGAGGCTCGTAGACCAGCCAGCGGCCGAGCGCATAGATCAATCGGCCTGACAGCGGCACCGGACGGCCCGTCAAGACTTGCTCGCCATACCGCTGCGCGACGTCCAGAAAGTAGCTGAACAATCGCCGCTTGATCGGTGCGGCGTCCTCCATCCGGACCATCAGCCGTGTCAGCATGGCCTCGAAAATACGTGGCGGAGCCAGATAGAAGGTCGGTCCGATCTCATGCCGATCCTGCTCGATCGTGTCGCTGCTTTCCGGACACGCCATGCAGTATCCAGCCACCAGGCCCTGCACATAGCTGACATAGTGATCGCCCGCCCAGGCCAGCGGCAGATAGGCGAGCACCACGTCCTTGTCGGTCAGTCTGTCGAACCGCGTGGTGTCGATTGCAGCATCGATGCAGTTTCGCGCCGACAGCATGACGCCCTTCGGCGCACCGGTCGTTCCCGACGTGTAGAGGATGACCGCGATGTCCGAACCGCTGCCCGCCCGAATGGACTCATCGATCCGTTCGCCAAGCGTTGGCTCGGCCGCAAGCGCGGTGCGGCCGTCCTCGATGATATCGCCGATAGCGATCAGTCGACTGCGGTCGTAGCCGTCAAGCCCGCGCGGCTCGTCGTAGACAATCCTGTTGAGTTGCGGCAGTCGGTCGGACACGGACAAGACCTTGTCGACCTGCTCCTGGTCCTGCGCTGCGACCAGCTTCGCGTCGGCATGAGCGAGAACAAAGGCAAGCTCATCCGCCACGGCATCTGAATAGACCGGAACAGGAATGGCGCGCAGCACCTGCGCTGCCATCATGGTCCAGTAAAGCTTCGGCCGGTTTGAGCCGACTACGGCGACCGTGTCGCCTTCGCGCAAGCCAAGGCGATGCAAGCCCGCAGCGTAGGCACGTATGATCTCGGCAACTTGAGCCCAGGTCCAGCTCTGCCAGATGCCAAGATCCTTGTGCCGAAACGCTGGCCGCGTGCCAAATTGCGCGCTGTTTCGCAGCAGCAATTTGGGAAACGTGTCATACGATCCGCCGCCGGCCATGTCGGTCTCGATCCAAAAACCGGAGCGTTGGTTCGCTCCTGTTATGGTGATGCCTGTCCCTTTTTTGGGTAACAGCCATGCGAGTGCCGCATGCTCCGAGACTACAGCGAATCGAAAGTCCGACAAGTGCCAGATTGATAGATCGTGTTCCTGCGCGGACGCGCGGGACGGGGATGGTCTACCGGGTGCCGGTCGTCCGAAGGTGAATCCGGCCGCCAAACCAAAGACCTTGCGGTGCGAAGAAGCTGGTCGGCTCCTCAAGAGGTAATCCCAATGGTTTGGGAGGCCTCACATACGTTGGCCGGCTCCACGGAGCGGACCGAAGTCCTCGCCACCCAGCTTTCGAGGGGAGGCGGCAAACCGATCGCCCACTGCGCGGCGTCGCTCGTCGCGACCCACTGACGGCCGCCTACGCGTAGCTCCATCGTGCCGGATGCCGAGGTCGGTTCAGGAGAATCGAGCATGGCCGCTTCGTTCGCTGGTGGCATGCCTTGATCGACTTGCCGACACCAGATTCCGGGGGCGGTCTCGCGGACCGCCCCGCGACGACGGCGCCGTTTCGAGCACCCTTGCCTGCGAAATGACGGGCATCATTTCAAACACCGTTTCAAACAAGCGCGCGCGAAACAGCAAATCCATCTCCCTTGCGGGGAGCTGGATTGCATGACTACGTGTGCGCCACGAACCAATCACCCCAAGAGGAAAAATCATGTCCCAAGGAAAGCGCATCGTTCTTGCTTCGCGCCCGCACGGCGAGCCCACGCCGGCCAATTTCAGGCTCGAGGACTACACGCCGCCGACGCCGGGAGCCGGCGAGGTGCTGCTGCGCACCATCTGGCTGTCGCTCGATCCCTATATGCGCGGCCGCATGGCCGATGGTCCGTCCTATGCCGCACCGGTGCCGGTCGGCGGCGTGATGGAAGGCGGTACGGTGAGCGAGGTGATCGCGTCGAACAATCCCGGCTTTGCTAAGGGCGATATCGTGCTGTCGCGCGCCGGCTGGCAGACGCATGTGCTGTCCGACGGCAAGGGTCTCGCCAAGATCGATCCGAAGATCGCGCCGATCTCGACCGCGGTCGGTGTGCTCGGCATGCCCGGCATGACCGCCTATACCGGCCTGCTCGAGATCGGCAAGCCGCAGGCGGGCGAAACCGTGGTGGTTGCCGCCGCGTCCGGCGCCGTTGGTTCTGCGGTCGGCCAGATCGCCAAGATCAAGGGCGCGCGTGCGATCGGCATTGCCGGCGGCAAGGACAAGTGCGCCTACGTCAAGAACGAGCTCGGCTTCGACGAGTGCCTCGATCACCGCGATCCCAATCTCGCGGCCAAGCTGAAGGAAGCTTGCCCGAAAGGCATCGACGTCTATTTCGAGAATGTCGGCGGCGCGGTGTTCGACGCGGTGTTTCCGCTGCTCAATGCGTTCGCGCGCATCCCGGTTTGTGGCCTGATCGCGCATTACAACGACACCGAGGCGCACGCACCGAAATGGGCCGGCGCGATGATGCGCAACATCCTGACCAAGCGGCTGACCTTCCGCGGCTTCATCGTCAGCGACTTTGCCGCCATGCATGGCGACTTCCTGCGCGACATGTCGCTGTGGGTGCGCGAGGGCAAGGTCAAGTACAAGGAGTTCGTGACCGAGGGGCTGGACAGCGCGCCGGAGGCCTTCATGGGCCTGCTCAAGGGCGCCAATTTCGGCAAGCAGCTGGTCCGGATCGGGCCGGACAAGGCCTAAGCTAAGGGCCCGGAACTCCCATTCCGCGCAACAAAGTATCAAAAACGCCACATTGGCGGGGTTTTGGGGGCCTTTCGGCCCCCATTTGCTTGACGGGGACCCCAAGCACTTGATTCAATATGGCTATATTTCAGGTGTAGCTATGGTTTTTGAACTCATTGTTTTCGGGGTCATCCTCCTCGCCGTCGGCTATTGGGCGACGATGTTCGTCATGGGCCGCCGCGACGACGTCCTGCACGGCAAATTCGTCGAGGATCAGCCGGACGCGGAGCCGGTGCGCTTCATGCCTCGCGTGCGGCCCGCGCAGGCGGCGCCGCAACAGAGCAGGGACTCGCTGCAGGCGCAGCTCACCGTCATCAAGCAGGACCTGCACGACGCGGCGCGAAGCTGAGAAAGCTCACGCCGGCTGCTTGCTGAGCAGCGTATCCAGGTCGACATCGACCTGGCCCTTCGCCCTGACGTGACGGACCTCGAAACTGTCGGGCTGGAAGCGGTACTCGACGAGACCGACTTCCTTGATGCCGATCACTTCCTGCCGCGCGTCCGAGATGATGAAGCCGGCCGAGGGCGCCCAGATCTGCCTGACATGCTCGAACGTGTAGTCGCGGCGCTGGTGCACGTGGCCGCTGCCGACCAGCCGCAGATCGACCTTGCCGAACATCTCGATCAGGCGGCGCCGCGCCGGTTGCGGCACGAAGCGGATCGCGGTCTCGACGCGCTCGGCATCGTAGGGCACGTCGAGATAGAGCGGCTTGTGCAGGAACAGCGCGACCGGCTTGCCGACGGCCTTGTCGAGCGCGCATGCAAGCCAGTCGAACTGCTCGGCCTCGCTGTCGAGGCCGGTGTTCATGATCAGCGAGTTCAGACCGATGAAGCACCAGCCGGCGGCGTCGAAATGCCAGCGGTCCTCGCCGAGCACCGAGATGAAGGCGCCGCGCGTTGCTTCGGTCGGCAGTTGCGAAGGCGTGGGACCGACCGCGGTCGGGTTGTCGCCGATGTCGTGATTGCCGGGCAGATAGAGGCAATCGACCGGCAGCGCGCTGTGCAATTGCTTGGCGAACACCAGATCGTCGCGGCTGGTCGGCCCGTCGAACGAGACGTCGCCGGAGTTGAGCACGAGATCAGGCCGCGTCGCATCGATGTGCTCGCTGACGCGATGAAAATTGTCGATCAGCGGCTTGAAGCGGCGGGCGAGGTGGGTGTCGGAGATTTGGGTCAGGCGAAATTGGGGCATGCATCGCTCCTTTTCACGCGAAGCATAGGTCGGCGCGAAGTCGGAACGATGACGATTTCGGCGACTTATTCGCTGCTCTGTTTGATGCGTTGTTTGATGTTCCGTTTGAACGAGCCCCGAAATGGGCCCTAGATCGCGAGCGGCTTGATCGGGGGCGCGGGCACGACAGGCGGGCTGCGGCGGCTTCCGAGCAGGCCGGTGCTCGGCAGGTTTGTTCCGGTGTCGGATGGCGATGCGTTCAGTCCGAAATAGTCGCGCATGTCGTGCCGCATATCGTAGACGGCAAAGCCGAGCAGGCCGAGCACCAGCGCCGTGGCGAAGCTGTGCTTGACGATGTCGCTTGTCGAACGATAGCCGGTGCGGAAATAGACCGAGAGCAGGATCGCGACCAGGAGCGCGGCGGCGATGCCGGCAAGCCCCGACATCACCATGCCGAGCCCGCCATCCGCCGGATCGTCGAACCAGCCGGCAGCGGGGTCGATCGCCTTGAGCAGGGAGCCGACGAGATCGCCGAGAGCCCCGGCCGCCTGGGCCGCGCCTGAGAGTAGCGGGGTGATGAGGATCATCGCGTCTGACGACACTACTGAACAAGCCGTTG
>NZ_VKHP01000366.1 GCF_010811875.1 Bradyrhizobium uaiense | reverse complement strand
TGGTTTGGGCCCCTCACGAGAGGCGATGAACGAGATGCAAACCCCTTCCGATCACGCCGACCAACTGAATCTCGACCTCGGCCCGATCGAATTGCAGGAACATCCTCGACAAGACCATCTCCGGGACGACGACCTCAGATACCACCCCGATCTCGACGGCGACACGCTCCGCGAGGAATGCGGCGTGTTCGGCGTCTTCGGCCACCCGGAGGCCGCTGCGATCACAGCGCTCGGGCTGCACGCCCTGCAACACCGCGGCCAGGAAGCCGCCGGCATCGTCTCCTTCGACGGCGGCCGCTTCCACAGTGAACGCCGCCTCGGCCTGGTCGGCGACGCCTTCTCCCGCCGTGAGGTGATCGATCGCCTGCCCGGCAATGCCGCGGTCGGCCACGTCCGCTATTCCACGACCGGCGGCACCATCCTGCGCAACGTGCAGCCGCTGTTCGCCGAGCTCAGCGCCGGCGGCTTTGCGGTTGGCCACAACGGCAACCTGACCAACGGCCTGACCTTGCGCCGCGAGCTGGTCAAGGGCGGCGCCATGATGCAGTCGACCACCGACACCGAGGTGATCCTGCATCTCGTCGCACAGTCGAAGCGCACCCGCTTCATCGACCGTTTCATCGAGGCGCTGCGCACCATCGAGGGCGCCTACGCTCTGGTCGCGCTGACCAACAAGAAGCTGGTCGGCGCGCGCGACCCGCTCGGCATCCGCCCGCTGGTGCTCGGCGATCTCGACGGCCGTCCGATCCTGACCTCGGAGACCTGCGCGCTCGACATGATCGGCGCGAAATATGTCCGCGACATCGAGCCCGGCGAGATCATCGTGTTCGACGAGAAGGGCGCGCACAGCCACAAGCCGTTCCCGCCGAAGCCGGCCCGGCCGTGCATCTTCGAATACATCTATTTCGCGCGGCCGGATTCGATCGTCGGCGGCCGCTCGGTGTACGACGTGCGCAAGGCGTTCGGCGCCCAGCTCGCGCGCGAGAGCCATCCCGAGGTCGACGTCGTGGTGCCGGTGCCGGATTCCGGCGTGCCCGCGGCGGTCGGCTACAGCCAGTATTCCGGCGTGCCGTTCGAGCTCGGCATCATCCGCAACCACTATGTCGGCCGCACCTTCATCCAGCCGACCCAGACCGTGCGCGAGCTCGGCGTGCGCATGAAGCATTCGGCCAACCGCGCTGCGATCGAGGGCAAGCGGATCATCCTGATCGACGACTCGCTGGTGCGCGGCACCACCTCGAAGAAGATCGTGCGCATGATGCGCGACGCCGGCGCCCGCGAGGTGCACTTCCGGCTTGCCTCGCCGCCGATCCTCTATCCCGACTATTACGGCATCGACCTTCCCGATCGCGGCGGGCTGCTCGCCGCGACCCATTCGCTCGAGGAGATGCGCGACATCATCGGCGCCGACTCGCTCGCCTTCCTGTCGATCGACGGCATGTACCGCGCGATGGGCTATGAGGACCGCGACCCGGCAAATCCGAGGTTCGCCGACCACTGCTTCACCGGCGCCTATCCGACCCATCTCACCGACCAGAGCGAAACCGAGCCCTCGCCGCGCCAGCTCTCGCTGCTGGCGGAAGCCAGCTAGCCACATCCTCGCTGTCGTCCCTGCCGAGTGCGCGGTTGCGCACGGAGCAGGGACCCATAACCACCGGCCTATGTGGCTGGAGCAGCATTAGACACGAACACTTTCTTCCATTATCGCCGTCACGGCGTATGGGTCCCTGCTTTCGCAGGGACGACGATTTGTTAGAGTCCCTTCCATGACAAAGCCCCTCGCCTCCCGGATTGCCCTCGTGACCGGCGCCTCGCGCGGGATCGGCTATGCGACATCGGTCGCGCTGGCCAAAGCCGGCGCGCATGTCGTCGCGGTGGCCCGCACGCAAGGCGGGCTGGAAGAGCTCGACGACGAGATCAGGAAGGCCGGCGGCAGCGCCACGCTGGTGCCGCTCTCGCTCACCGATTACGACGGCATCGCGCGGCTCGGGCTCGCGTTGCATGAGCGCCACGGCAAGCTCGACATCCTCGTGGGCAATGCCGGCACCGCCGGCCCCTCGTCGCCGCTCGGTCACATCGAATTGAAGCCGTGGAACGACGTGTTCGCGATCAACGTCACCGCCAATTTCCAGCTGATCCGCTGCATGGACCCGCTGCTGCGCCAGTCCGACGCCGGCCGCGCCGTGTTCGTGACGTCGGGCGTGGCGCACAAGGCCAGCGCCTATCTCGGCCCCTACGCCGCCTCGAAGGCCGCGCTCGACGCACTGGTGCGCTCCTGGGCCAACGAGACCGCCAACACCGCGCTGCGCGTCAACCTGTTCAGCCCCGGCCCGATCCGCACCCGGATGCGCGCGCAAGTGTTTCCAGGCGAAGATCCGATGACGCTGGATACGCCGGACATGGCCGCCGAATTCATCGTGCCGATGTGTTCGCCGGAGTGGACCGAAACCGGCAAGCTCTACGACTACAAGGCGCGCACGCTGCGGACCTTCCAGCCGCCGGCGTGATCGGTCACGCGCACTGTCGCGGCGACTATTTCGGTTTCTGCGCCATCGCGATCGCGATTTTGGCCAGCTCGTCAATTTGACGCGTCACGTCGGTCTGCCGGGCAGCGAGTTGCACGGCAACCGCTGATGACAGTGGCCGGATGACCTCGACCAACCGATCGATTGCGCCCGGGTCGGTCACGCCGAGCTTGTCGACGATGCCGACCATGGTCTCTGCCTTGCTCATTCCGTCGAGATGCCACACAAGCTCGGCGATACGGCCGGATTGACCGCCGCTTCGTTGCCCCTGGGCCCCCTCGCGCATTTTCACGACCTGCGCCAGGTCTTCCCGCGCCTTGCGTTCATTGCCAACGGCGTACCAGGCCTCGGCGGCTTCCCGCAGCAAATCCGGATCATGGGCCGCCACGGCAAGTTGTTCAAGCCGCTCGATCGCGGGTGCCATGACTGCACCATGGCCGCCAATTGCGCGCTGGACCAGCCAATGCGTCAGGTCACGAACCTTGGCGCCGTTGCTCAATTGATCGACAACGGCGAGCGCACCCTGGATGTCGCCATGATCGGCGCGGGCAAGCGCGAGATTGTGCAGCGCGCTGTCCCGGCTCGAGCGCAACTTCTGCTGTTCGCCCGGAACCGCCTCCGCCAAGGTCAGCGCATCCGCGTCAAGCTTCTGACCGATCTCGGGACGCCCGATCTTGAAATACTCCGCGGAGGCCGTGGTCAGCACCCGGGCGCGCTCACGAATATCGTTGACGGCCTCAGTCGCCTGGCGAACCTCATCGTCGCGCCCAAGCCGCACCAGGACCGGCACCAGCATGTTGACGGCGTTGAACTGGGCCGCGGCGTCCTTGCCGTCGACCCATTGGCGCCATGGCTTGATTAGCCTGGCCGCCGGATTCGGCGCGCCAGCGGTCAGCAATGCGCGCGCGAGCGCAATCACCGCCGACGCATTATCGTGGTCTGTCATGCGATCAACGACCTTACCGGCGCGCTGAGCCGCGTGAGCAATGTCCGCCGGATCGCCACGATCGATCGCGTCTTGCAGCAGCTGCCGAAGCGGGAACGGCTCGCCGATGCGTTCGGCCTCACGCCACGCCTGCTCACGCAATCCTGCCGCGGCCGGATATTTATTAGCGATCATCAGCAACTGATCGACCGTTCCCGCACCACGGCCGCCGATAACGCGAAGCGTCCGATCAGTCCGTCCTAGACCGGCCCACAGCTCTCCAGCCACGACAGGAATGATTCCAGCGTACTCATCACTGTCACCGGCAAGTGACGGCAATTCACGCTCAACGCCCGCGACGATCTCCCGCGCTTGCGCTGCATCGTGCGCCTCCAGCAGGTGAGAGGCCACCGAAAGCAGGCCGCCGAGGCGCTCGACCGTCGATTTTCGCTGCCTCGCGAGCGCAAGTGCGTCACCGAAGCGACCTGCCTGCGCAATCCAATCGATACTTTCCCAAGGCGACGGATCAGGATTGTCCGAAATTATATACTCAAGCGCGGTCTTGAGATCGTTAGGCGCCAATTCGCGCTCGGCGAACGCGACGTGTGGGCGGTAGAAGGTATCGTTCGCGGGAAGTTGCTTTCCCAATGAGAACACAGTGGCCGCCAGGCACTTGACGCTGGGTGACGGGCCGCAACTGATCTGAGCGGCTGAGGCGGGCGCTCCGAGATACAGCAAACAGGCAGCTATCCCGCTCAACCATCGACGCATGCGGCCGCCCTCGCTACCGGAGATGGCAGCTCATTACTGCAACCACCCTGATCCTGCAACGCGGTCCCCGATCCCAGCGATACCGAGAGAGCAATTGACTCGACCCCCGCCCCACGATTGACTGCCCTCCCCAGCGGCCCGGCCGCCAAGAAAACTCTCGGGAGGCATCATGACGCCGACGTTCAATCGGGCGCGCTCCATTCTGTCCGGATTGTTTCTCTCCGCCTGCATCGCATTGTCAGCGCTTCTCATTCCGCCCGCGCCCACCAAGGCCGGCGACGTCCCGACATTCGCGGTCGATGCCTCCTGGCCGAAACAGCTTCCCAACAACTGGATCCTCGGCCAGATCGGCGGCATCACCGTCGACTGGCAGGGGCACATCTGGGTGGTCCACCGGCCGCGCTCGCTGACCGATGGTGAGAAGGCAGCGAGCCTCACTCCGCCGCGGGCAAAGTGCTGCGTGGCCGCGCCGCCGGTGCTGGAGTTCGACGTCGACGGCAATCTGCTGCGATCCTGGGGCGGTCCCGGCGACGGCTATCAATGGGTCGGCCGCGAGCACGGCATCGAGGTCGACGAACGCGGCTTCGTCTGGATCGGCGGCAATGCCGATGACGACAGCGAAATCCTGAAGTTCTCGCTCGACGGCAAATATCTCGGCCAGATCGGCAAGATCGCAGCCCGCACCAACAGCAACGACCTCACCCAGCTCGGCCGGCCCGCGGGAATCGCGATCGACAAGGCGGCCAACGAGCTTTACGTCGCCGACGGTTACGGCAACCGCCGCGTCATCGTGTTCGACGCCACCACGCTGGCCTACAAGCGGCACTGGGGCGGTTATGGCAAGCTGCCGACCGACGACAAGCAGCCGCCCTACGATCCAAGCGCTGCGGTGCAGGAGCAGTTCGGCAATCCCGTGCATTGCATCAAGATCGCCAATGACGGGCTGGTCTATGTCTGCGATCGCAGCCAGGACCGCATCCAGGTGTTCCAGAAGAACGGCACTTTCGTGCGGGAATGGTTCTACGAGAAGAACACCCGCGGTGACGGCGCGGTGTTCGATCTCGCGCTGTGGCCCGATCCGAAGCAGACCTATCTGCTCAACGCCGACGGCGCCAACAACGAGGTCCGCGTCATCAAGCGCGACGACGGCTCTGTCGTCGGCAGCTTCGGCCACAGCGGCCGCAATGCCGGACAGTTCGCCCTGCTCCACGTCATGGCGGTCGACCAGAAGGGCAACGTCTATACCGGCGAGGTCGACGGCAAGCGGATCCAGAAGTTCAAGCTGACCTCGGACGCGCTGAAGTAAGGATGACGGCGGGATGACGCTTGGACGCAGTTCATCCGGCTTTATGCGGATTGCCGCTTCCACCCGGAAAGGGTAAGCGGGAACTCGAACGACCGGCACAAGGCTCCACAAGAGGGCCGCCCGGATAAATCACAGTGGAGGGAATGTCTGATGACGACGACGCTCGCGCGGCGCCACGCCGTGCTACTCGCTTGCGCTGCACTCGGCTTCGCAACGCCTGCCTTTGCCCAGGACAAGAACGTCAAGATCGGTGTGCTGAACGACATGTCGGGCCTCTATGCCGACATCGGCGGCCCGAACTCGGTGGCCGCGGCCAACATGGCGGTTGAAGACTCCGGGCTTCGCGCCAAGGGCTGGAAGATCGAGGTGGTCAGCGGCGATCATCAGAACAAGCCCGACGTCGGCGTCAACATCGCGCGCAACTGGATCGACAACGAGAAGGTCGACATCATCACCGACACGCCGAACTCCGGCGTCGCGTTGGCGGTGAGCAACCTCGCCAAGGAGAAGAACTCGATCGTGCTCAACTCCGGTGCTGCGACCGCCGACCTCACCGGCAAGGCCTGCAACGCCAACACGATCTCCTACACGTTCGACACCTACATGCTGGCCAACGGCACCGGCAAGGCGCTGACCAAGGCCGGTGGCGACAGCTGGTTCTTCCTCACCGCCGACTACGCCTTCGGCCATGCGCTGGAGCGCGACACCGCGGCGGTCGTCACCGCGAACGGCGGCAAGGTGCTCGGCGGCGTCAAGCACCCGCTCAACACCGCCGACTTCTCCTCGTTCCTGCTGCAGGCGCAGGCCTCCAAGGCCAAGATCATCGGCCTCGCCAATGCCGGCGGCGACACCACCAACGCGATCAAGCAGGCGTCCGAATTCGGCATCACCGCGGGCGGGCAGAAGCTCGCGGCGCTGTTGCTGTTCGTCAACGACGTGCACGCACTCGGCCTGAAGATCGCCCAGGGCCTCACCTTCACCGAGTCGTTCTATTGGGACATGAACGACCAGACCCGGGCCTGGTCGAAGCGCTTCCAGAAGGTCTCGCCGAAGGGCTCGATGCCATCGATGACGGTGGCCGGCGTCTATGCCGGCGTGCTGCATTATTTGAAGGCGCTGGACGCGATGGGCGGCAATCCGCATGACGGCGCCAAGGTCGTCGCCGAGATGAAGGACATCCCGACCGACGATCCGCTGTTCGGCAAGGGTCCGTTGCGGATCGACGGCCGCCGTATCATCCCGGCCTATCTGTTCGAGGTGAAGAAGCCGGAAGAGTCCAAATATCCCTGGGACTATTACAAGCTGATCGCCACCATCTCTCCGGACGACGCCGCCAAGCCGCTCGAGGCCAGCGAGTGTCCGCTGGTGAAGAAATAAGCGAGCTGCCGTACGCTGCGGGTGGGTTAGGCGAAGCCGTAACCCACCGACCTTCTAACCGCGGAGACAATGGTGGGGTACGCTTCGCTTCTGTAACGGGCCTCGATCAGTCAATCCCTTTTTGCGTTGTCCACTCGCCGGGGTCTCGCTTCTGTACGGGGTCGACGCAAGGCCGCCACCTGATGGGGTTAGAAG
>NZ_VKHP01000365.1 GCF_010811875.1 Bradyrhizobium uaiense | reverse complement strand
CTTCAAGACCGGCGCGCGGGTCAGCGTCGTGATGAGCCCGTTCGCTGCGGCCATGAGCGACCAGGACATGAAGGACGTCGCGGCCTATTACGCCTATCTGCCGCGGGTGCCTTCGAACAATCTGGATGCCGGGCGTCCCGCGCCGGCAGTGGTGGTGACGGGCGCTCCGATGCGCAACATCCCGCCTTGCGGGTCTTGCCACGGCGATATCGACAACAAGGCGGGAAGCCCCTGGCTCGGCGGCCAGTCGGCGGTCTACATCAAGGCGCAACTCGAGGCCTTTGCGTCCGGGGCCCGCCGCAACGACATCAGCCAGCAGATGCGCAACATCGCCCGCCAGATGACGGCCGAGGAGATCGACCAGGTTGCGCATTACTACGAGGCCCAGCCCTAAGCGGGTCTTAACCTGCCGTTAACCATAATTACGGCAGGTTGACAGGACATGGGTGCCGATTGCCGGCGCCCGGCAAGGCACCCGATCAATGGCGGTCGACCTCTTCAACGCGACGGCTTCGGCAGGTGTCGATGCTTCGCGCCTGAAGGTCGCCGGCTCGATCAAGCAGGCGGCCGCGACCACCGGCACGAGCTTCGAATATCTGCTCACGACCGCGAAGATGGAATCCAATTTCAATCCGCGGGCGGGCGCCACGACTTCGTCGGCGCATGGACTCTATCAGTTCATCGACCAGACCTGGCTCGGCACCGTCAAGGAGGCCGGAAGCCAGCTCGGCTACGGCCAGTATGCCGACGCCATCACCAGGAATTCCGACGGCAGCTATTCTGTCAGCGATCCCTCCGCGCGCAACGCGGTCATGAAGCTGCGCGACGATCCGGATGCGGCGTCGTCGATGGCGGCAGTGCTGACACAATCCAACAGCTTCAAGCTCACCGGCACGCTCGGCCGTCGCCCGACCGATGCCGAGCTCTATATGGCGCATTTCATGGGCGTCGGCGGCGCCGGCAAGCTGATCTCGAGTGCCGAGGACAGCCCGAGCGCCAACGCGGCCGCGATGTTTCCGAAGGCGGCTGCGGCGAACCAGTCGATCTTCTACGACAAGTCGGGCAGCGCGCGCAGCGTCAGCCAGGTCTATTCGGTGTTGACGACACGCTACGCCGCGGCGGCGAATTCGAAGGACACGCGCACCGCCTTTGCGGCGGCGGGGGGCGACACCATGTCGCCTTATGCGATCGCAAGCGCTACGCCGACACAAGCGGTGGCCATGGACACCGCATCCTATCTGTCGACCTTCCCGAATGCCGGCGCGGCCTCATCAGTCGGTGCGACCTCGGCCGTCGCATCGGCGCAGCCAGCGCCGGCGTTCCGTTCGCTCTACCAGGGCGGCGATCGTCCGCAGCCGATCTCGCCGGCGGTGCAGGAGCTGTGGGGCAATTCCTCCGCGCTGACCACGGCGGCCACGCCGAAGGTCCGCGCGCCCGGGCGGCTTGATCTGTTCAGCGATCCGAACGGCACCTACAGCAACGGCTAGCCTGGCGTGCTTGGACCCTGATCGGATCAATCCAGCCGTCGCCGCAACTCCAAAATATCGAAAACAACCCTATGCAAAGTAGCCGGTGGCCGCCGGCTGCCGAATGACGCCTTGACACGTCGGGCAACTCAGCGCCACACTTCCATTATTCCGAAATTGTGCAGGCGTGCTGCCCTTGGCGCCCCCAAGGCCGAGTGAATTGGAGGCAGTGCGAGGCGGCGTCCCGGCAGGATCATTCGTCTGCTGCGCGTGCGAAGTCGCGCGTCAGTGCCGCCTTAACGAAACGTCAATAATCCCAAACGTTTATGGTGAACCCTTTGTTAAGCGTCATGGTTTATTTTTCCTTGTAGTGGCGTCGTATGTCGATGCCGTCTCGTTGCGTAAGCCGGCAGGACCATGATCGTTCGGCAGTTCATTAGTTGGATTAGGACCGCTCCGGCAGGCGAGCGGGCAGAGGCGACACGGGCGTTGGCCCGGGCCTGGCTCATTTCAGATCTCACCGAGGACGACCGCATTGCAGCCGAAGGCGCGCTGCTGATGCTGCTCGACGATCCATCGCCGCTGGTTCGGCAGGCGATGGCCGAGGTGTTCGCCCACAGCGCGGAGGCGCCTGCTGCAATCGTGCGGGCGCTGTCGGCCGACCAGCCGGCGATCGCGCTGCCGGTGCTGGAACATTCACCGCTCTTGATCGATGCCGATCTCGTCGACATCGTCGCGACCGGCTCCGACGAGATGCAGTGCACGATCGCGCGCCGCGTCAATCTCCCGGCCTCCGTTGCGGCTGCGATTGCCGAGGTCGGGTCGGCGGCGGCCGCGCTCGAGCTGATCGAGAATCCATACGCCGGCCTTGCGCCGTTCTCCTGGGATCGCATCGTCGAGCGCCACGGCCATCTCGCGGCGATCCGCGAATCGATGCTGGCGCTGGAAGACCTGCCGTCCGCGACGCGGCTGGCGCTGGTCGCAAAGCTCTCCGACACGCTGGCGCAGTTCGTCGTCGCGCGAAACTGGCTCGGCGCCGACCGAGCCGACCGGATCGCCGGCGAGGCGAAAGAGCGCTCGACGGTGAACATCGCCGCGCGCGCCTTTGGCGACGACATGCAAAACCTGATCACGCATCTGCGCGGCACCGGACAACTGACCGCCGGGCTGATCCTGCGCGCGCTGCTGTCGGGCAATCTCGATTTGTTCGGGGCGGCGCTCGCCGAACTGTCCGGGCTGCCCTATGGCCGCGTCTCCGCGCTGCTGAACGACCGCGGCGGCAACGGCCTGCAGGCGCTGCTGCGTCGCGCCGGCTTGCCGGAATCCACCTATGCCGCGTTCCGCGTCGCGCTCGAGGCCAGCCACGAGGTCGGCTATGTCGACAGCGGCGACGGCGCCGCGCGGCTGCATCGCCGCATGGTGGAGCGCGTGCTGACCCATTGCGAGACCGATCAGTCGGCCGCCGAGCCGCTCTTGATCCTGCTGCGCCGCTTTGCGACCGAGTCAGCCCGCGAGGATGCGCGGATGTTCTGCGAGGAGCTCGCCGCGGAAGACGCGATCTCGGTGCTGCCTTACGACGACGATCTCATCGCGGCCTGAGAGGGCCGCGTTTCCTGCGCTCGAGAGGCTGCCGCAACGCGGCGGCCGACCCCGCCGCTATTCGCCAGGGGCGATGCTCGGCGCGAGGATGGCCTCGAGATGCTCGGGGCGATCGCGGTTGGCGTGGGTCAGGAATTCATCGGCGATGCCGCGGAGCTGCTTGCTCAGCACGCCGGCCACGACTGCGGTATCGAGCTTGGTGCGGTTGCGCACGATCGCCTGCACGGCGTTGATGTGATGGGCAATCAACTGTTGCGGCACCGCGCCGAGGTCAGGCGCGTGCTCGATGATGCGGCACAGGCTCTCCGCTGCCGCGGCCGCCGAGGGATAACCGAATGTTGCGGCATCGCCCTTGATGTCGTGCGCCGCCCGGAACAGCTCCTCGCGCGTCCTGTCGTTGAAGCCTTCGCGCATCACCGCGGCGTGCGCGGCGGAGAGGCGGTCGGCCTCGATCGTCATCCACTCCTTGAACTCGCCGGACAGCCCGGCGAGCGCCTTTTCGGCGCGGCCGACGGGATCGTCGAGATCGCTCTCGGGGACCCGCAGCAGCATCTTGCGCAGCGGGTTCGGCTGCGTGATCACGTGGTGGGTGCCGAAACTCTTGACCTCGATCGTCCCAGCTTTGTCTTTCGCCATGGCGGTGTCCTAGATGGTCGAGCGCGCCTTTTCGAGCAGCGACGGCTGTTGCAGCACCTCGACCTCGCCGCTGCCGCGGCGCTCGGGGCCGATATAGGTGTTGGTGGTGTTGCGGCGGCGGTCGGGGCCGAAATAGGTCTTGGTCTTGATGAACGGACGCGGATTGGCGACCACGTTCATGATCCGCTGGTAGAGGCCCTTGGCCGAGATCGGCTTGGCCAGGAATTCGGTGACGCCGGCATCCCGCGCGACGGTGACGCGGCGCTTCTCGGAATGGCCGGTCAGCATGATGATCGGCGCGTAGGGATTGCCCTTGGATTCCGGCTGCCGGATCATCTGCGCGAGCTCGAGCCCGTCGAAGATCGGCATCGACCAGTCGGTGATGACGATGTCGGGCACGTAATGGGTATACATCTCGAGCGCGGTGGCGCCGTCCTCGGACTCATACACCTCGCGCGCGCCGAACGAATGCAGCAGCGTCCGCAGGATGCGGCGCATGTGCGGATTGTCGTCGCAAATCAAAAATCGCAGCTTGTTGAAATCGATGCGATACATGGTCCGGTCCCGAACGGGCATACCGGGCCAATGCGGTATTACCCAGCGTTAACCATATCCTGCCCGGGGTTAATGATTGGTTGCCGGGCAGGGGCCCGGCGAGGCCACCCGCCGTCAGTAGCCGAACTGCTCGCGCAGGATGCGCTCTTCCAGCGAGTGACCGGGGTCGAACAGCATCCGCATCGCTATCGTCTTGTCGGACAGCACCTCGACCCGGCGGACATCGCGGACCTCGTCATGGTCGGCGACCGCGGCGACCGGGCGCTTGTCGCCCTCGATCACCTCGATCACCACGAAAGCTGAGTTCGGCAACAGCGCGCCGCGCCAGCGCCGCGGCCGGAACGCGCTGATCGGGGTCAGCGCCAGCAGCGCCGCGTTGATCGGCAGGATCGGCCCCTGGGCGGAGAGATTGTAGGCGGTCGATCCGGCCGGCGTCGCCACCAGGATGCCGTCGGCCATCAGCTCGGGCATCCGCTCATGCTCGTCGATCAGGATCCGCAGCTTGGCGACCTGGTAGGTCTGCCGGAACAGCGCGACCTCGTTGATGGCGTGATGCAGATGCACGGCGCCGTGGATGTCGGTCGCGCGCATCAGCAGCGGATTGATCAGCGATTCCCGCGATGCGGCCAGCCGCGTGCGCAGATCATGCGTCGAGTATTCGTTCATCAGGAAGCCGACGGTGCCGCGGTGCATGCCGTAGATCGGCTTGCCGCTGCGCATGTTGGCGTGCAGCGTTTGCAGCATCAGCCCGTCGCCGCCGAGCGCAACCACGACGTCGGCATCGGCGGCCGAATGGTTGCCGTACATCGCGGTCAGCTGCTCGAGCGCCGTCTGCGCTTCCGCGCTCGGACTGGCGACGAAGGCGATCTTGTCATACCGCTTGGGGCTTGCCATCGCTCACGAACTCTTTTGGCCCGGATTACGCCGCGTTCGTCTATACATCCCGGGCGGCCTTGTCGAGATGGTCCGGGAACGGACCGCATGCCTTGCGGGTGCCGCCAAGCTACCGCAGTTTGCGGCAAGATTGCTTAAAGGCGGGTCCAGGGAGTGCAGGGTATGGCTAACAGTTTTGCGACACGGCTCGCCGCGGCGTTGCTGGTAGCCTGCCTCGCAACCGCGGCGCGGGCCGATGACGAGACCCCGCAGCCATCGCCGTCGCCGAGCGCGCAGGCCCCGGGCGGCCAGAAGGGGCGGGCAGGGCGCGGCGAGAGCGGCTCCGGCGCCAACGCTGCAGCCAACGCGTCGACCGCCGAATTGCATCGCCTGCCGCCGGATTCGACGACCAAGCAATCGGTCGCGCTGCCGGGCCGCACGCTGAACTTCAGCGCCACCGCGGGCTCGATCCGCGTGTTCGACGACAAGGGCGAGCCGCTCGCCGACATCGCCTACACCTCCTACCAGCTCGACGGCGCCGAGAAGGCGAACCGTCCGGTGACGTTCCTGTTCAATGGCGGGCCTGGCTCCGCGTCGGCCTGGCTGCAATTCGGCAATGTGGGGCCGTGGCGGCTGCCGTTCGATGGCGACGGCGCGGTGTCCTCGGCCTCGCCCGAGCTGCAACCCAACGCCGACACGTGGCTCGATTTCACCGACCTCGTCTTCATCGATCCGGTCGGCACCGGCTACAGCCGTTTCGTCACCACGTCGGAGGATGCGCGCAAGCGCTTCTTCAGCGTCGACGGCGACGCCAATTCGGTCGCGCTGGTAATCCGCCGCTGGCTGGAGAAATACGACCGGCTGACCTCGCCGAAATATGTCACCGGTGAAAGCTATGGCGGCATTCGCGGACCCAAGGTGGTGCGCAATCTGCAAATGCAGCAGGGCGTCGGCGTGCGCGGCCTGATCCTGATCTCGCCGGTGCTGGATTTCCGCGACTATAGCGGCACCAGCATCCTGCAATACGTCGCAAGCCTGCCGACCATGACGGCGGTGGCGCGGCAGGCCAAGGGGCCGGTGACGCGCGACGATCTCGCCGACGTCGAGAACTACGCGCGCGGCGATTTCCTGCTCGACCTGGTCAAGGGGCAGGCCGATACCGAGGCCACCACGCGGCTCGCCGACAAGGTCGCGAGCCTGACCGGCATCGATCAGGCGGTGAGCAGACGGCTCGCCGGACGGTTCGACATCGGCGAATTCCGCCGCGAGTTCGATCGCAAGAACGGCAAGGTGACCGGCCGCTACGATGCCTCGGTCGAAGGCTTCGATCCCTATCCGGATTCGAGCTACTTCCACTTCAACGATCCGTCCGGCGATCCCCTGATGGCGCCGCTGACCAGCGCCGCGGTCGATCTCACCACGCGCAGGCTGAACTGGCGGCCCGACGGCTCCTATCACCTGCTCAGCGAAAGCGTGAACAAGGCCTGGGAGTTCGGTCACGGCGTCAGCCCGCCGGAGTCGGTGACGCAGCTGCGCCAGATGCTGGCGCTCGATCCGAAGCTGAAGCTCTTGATCGGCCACGGCATGTTCGACCTCGCGACGCCATACTTCGCCTCGAAGATCATCCTCGATCAGCTGCCGGCCTTCGCGGGTCCGAGCCGCACCAGGCTCGCGGTCTATCCCGGCGGCCACATGTTCTACTCCCGCGACGGCTCCCGCCAGGCGTTCCGCAAGGAGGTCGAGGCGCTGGTGAAGTGAGGGAGCGTAGCGAGTTGGATTTCGTCACCCGCGGCATCATAACTGCGTCGTCCCGGCGAAGGCCGGGATCCATACGCCGCGGCGGATGTTGTAGGTGGGACTCGTCGTTCGAGTAGCGCTCAACAATAAGCTTTCGTGGTTGATGGGGTGGACGGCCCCCTACGGCATCAGTGTGCCAGAATGAGGTTGTTGCAAATCTCAGACAAGGGAGCCGTCCGTGAGAGAGATTATCCGCATTGGGATGGATACGTCGAAGTATA
>NZ_VKHP01000364.1 GCF_010811875.1 Bradyrhizobium uaiense | reverse complement strand
ATATCCAGACCGATCGTCGAAATTGACTGCATAGGCTGCTCCTCCGAATCGTGGGAGCCTCAATCGGCGCCCACTCCTTGGCACTCTCGTGCCCGTGGAGGAGCCGTCCACAGCATCAAAAGCAGACTCCTGCCTGCAGCAAGGAGGCTCCCCCATTTGCAAGATTATGCGTTGGCTTCGGCGGCCACGAGTGATGATGGGCGATTGAGGTGGATCGCAATCTGCTTCGTGGGGCGCTTCAAGGTCTCCGACGGAGACTCTCCGAACGCGGCGCGATAAGCCACCGCAAAACGGCCAAGCTCCCAAAAGCCATGGTCGGTAGCTATCCGAGCGACGGTTGACGTCGATGGAACCGCGCTCAGCAACGCGCGATGCACGAGGTGCATTCGGCGGAGAGCGAGAAAACGGATCGGTCCCATGCCCAGATGCTCTTCGCAGGAGGCGCGAAGCGTTCGCTCCGCGACACCGATAGCTGCACAGATTTCGATGAGATAGAGCGGCCGGTCGGCATTTGCCTCCAGAAACTCTTCGAACCGCGCGATGATCGCATCATGGCGTCGCCCACGAGTGCTGGTCTTTTCGTCGATCGCATCAGCGAGACATCTGACCGTGACGTGCACTAACTCATTCTCCAGCGCGCGAAGCACGTCGGGCAGTTGCAAAATATCGGGAGTGTCGCGTGCGAGCTGTCCGACCGCCCGGTGTAACTTCAGCAGCCGTGACATCGACTGAGGGCGCGGATGAAAAATGTGCCGCTCTGACCTCTCCATCAACTCGCAGCCAATTATCGCTTCGACTGCAGTATCAAGCTCGTCGGTTGGGATGGACAGCGCGCCGTAGTCAAGACCTGAGCCGCATCGTCGATGCTCAGCCTCAAGCGTGTTGTCAATGATGTCGCCGGGGATGACCTCAATTCCACAGTGATGGTACGGTGACAAATTGGAGTCGGTAAGAAAGCCGATCGATCGCCGACCGGGTTTGCTTGTAGCGGTGCTGACTGTTGGCGAGGATAAGTGAGTACGTTGCAACCAGAGCCGGCTCAGGGCGACCTGGGTCATCTCAACCCGAAAATCTTTCGTCGTGGGGAGTATTTCAATGTCGGAATACGGGAAGGCTGCTTGGCACGCCAGCGGATCGGTAAAGCAAAGAACTCTACTCCAGCCCATTTCTGCTCTCCCAAAAACAAAAACTACGATGCGGCGGGCAGCAAGCGTGATTGGTCGGACAAAAAGCGTGACAGCAATGAATCTTTGGATCGCAAAGGCCGCGGAGGTGATGCCGACGCTCCAGGTTGTACCTTAGCTCTGCTGTTACCTCTGATCAATGTACCTATTTTGACATACCGCACACTTGCCAAGCGACTTCGGTGGCATCTTCATTCTTGGCGTGCCAGCGCTTTTCGAGTGAGAGCTATGAACAGGCATCGGCAGCAAAAACAGGCCGCTGATCTCTCAGTTGGGTCAATCGCGTCGATCTAGCGGCGCGCAAGGTAGGTGTACCCCAACCTGCCGACGCTCGATGATGTTGCCCGGACTTCGCTCACGGGCCAAACTCGGACGGAGGGGTTTGGAAACGTGCGCGAATTTGGCTCTGCTACAACTCAACAGCCATGACCACGCTGCGGCGTAACTTTCAGAACTGGGCCGGTTGAGCGGGTGGACTGGGCCAATCCGTTCGCAGGTTGTTTGGGTTATTCCTGTCGAACAGGTCCTGCTTTGCAACGCCTCTCGCGCGGGCATCAATTAACGGTGGCATTCTGCCAGCATCACGGGATGGCGGGACGATGACGCCGGGCCGAACGACGCAACTGGCGGGATAGCCAACGTATTGGCAGTAAGTTACGGCACTCGCGCTTCCATTGCTTCCAACTGAGAAACCAATAATTAGCGATGCCGACAAGGCGATTGATCGCTTCATTTTTGCCTCCCGTAGCTGATCCACGGAAAATGATCATAGATGAAGTGTGCCGCTATGCCAAAGCGGCGGGGTTGAACCAAGGATTTCCGCCTAGGGTCAAAAGCGCCGTTTTTGAGATCGTCCGTCACCTTCCGGTCTACCCCGGCAAGCAGGCGGTTTCGGACGGGCGCCGTACGTCGCATGAGGGCCAGGAAGAGACATTTCTGGCCGGAAGTGCATAGCGCGCAAAGGCAATTGAGCTAGGTTTGCTTTTGGAAACCTTCTCGATCCAGCATCTGGCGAGGTCAGTCATGAAAATCACGACCGTTGCCATTCCGGCGCTTGCCGCTCTCGCGTTCAGCTTGGAGACCATGTGTGCTCAGGCGCAGCAAGTGCCGCTTCCCACGACTGCCGCCGAGATCCCCGGACCGCCGCCCGGGACCGCCATGACCAAGGAGTATGTCCAGATGGTCGGCCGGATGGCCTACCTGTGGGGATGGCCGCTGGTTAATTCGCATAACCGTCGCGAGGCCTTCGGGAAGGCACCTGAACAAGGCCTCCTTGGAAGCGTCGTGCCTGTCGCGCCTATTGGCCAAGTCACGATGTTGACCGATTACATCCAGCCGGACCAATCGTTCATCACCTGTCCCAATCAGGACGTGGTGTATGGCGGTGGATACTTCGCGCTCGACAAGGAGCCGGTCGTGTTTCAGGTGCCGGATTTCGGCGACCGCTTCTGGGTGTACGCACTGTATGACGGACGCACCGACGAGTTCGGCGAAATTGGCAAGGCTTACGGCACGAAACCCGGCTTCTATTTGATCGTCGGGCCGAACTGGAAAGGCGCACCGCCGGCGGGCATCAACGCCGTGGTGCGGTCTTCCACGGACCTCGCCTTTGCCGCGCCGCGCATTTTCAAAGACGACACCGCCGAGGACACCAAGGCCATCCAGCCGGTGCTTAGCCAGATCATGTTTTATCCGCTCAGCCAGTTCGATGGGAAGATGAAGACCAAGGACTGGAGCAAAATTCCAAATTTCCCGGTGCCGAACACGTCAGAAAAAGGCGAGACGAAGTGGGTCGTGCCGGAGGCCTTCTTCGATCAGCTTCCCGAAGTGATGAAGGAGGTGCCGCCGCTTCCCGGCGAGGAAGCGCTGTACAAGTGGATCGACAGCGTACTGGAGGCCGCCGACAAAGATCCGACGATCAAGCAGACCCTCAAGGAAACCGCTGTCACGGCGGAGGATGAGCTGATTTCTCCGTTTTTCCACTGGCGCTACAACGGCAGGCCTGCCGGCAACGGCTGGAATTCGCCTGTGAACAATGCGCAATGGGGCACCGACTATCTTAATCGGACCGGCACTGCCAAGTCGAACATGTACGACAACAGACCTAACGAGACGAAGTACATCTATCGGGACTTCGACAGCCAGGGCCAGCAACTCGATGGTCAGAACATCTACTCAGTCACCTTCCCGAAGGGGCAACTGCCGCCGGTCAAAGGCTTCTGGTCGCTGACGCTATACGACCAATACCACTTGTTCCATCCGAACGCGCTCAAGCGCTACTCGCTCGGCACGAAGAACAAAGCGCTGCAACACAACCAGGACGGCTCGCTCACATTGTACTTCGGCGCGGCGTCTCCCGGCAAAGACAAGGAAGCCAACTGGGTGCCGGCCCCCAACGGAACGTTCTCGCTCTATCTTCGCGCCTACTGGGCCGACCAACCTGTCCTCGACGCAAGCTGGATGCCACCGAACGTCGAGAAGGTGAAGTGACGGAGGTGACAAATCGAGGAGCGGAGGCAACGATGGACACCAAACGCACCCGGACTTTCATGGCGGCTGCACTCCTTGGCGTGTTTGCGACGGGCGGAACCGCAACGCAGGCCCTCGCTCAGGAGACGGGCTTCGATAAACTCGCCAACCTCCCGTTCGCGGAAGGCCGGCCCACGAAGGAGACCGCGCAGACACTGTGCGACGAATTGCTCTTCCAACGGGCGACGCAGACCTATCTCTGGGCGTTGCCGTTGATCAATACGCTCGGCATGCAGGTCGGGTCGGAAAAGACGTTCGGCGCTGGCTACAATGTTCTGCCGATCTGGAAAAAACGCCTCGACGCCAAGACCCTGGTGACGACCCCCAACTCCGACGTCCTCTATGCCATGAGCTACGTTGACTTGGGCAAGGATGGTCCGCTGGTGATGGAAGCGCCGCCTGGACTGCAAGGCATCCTGCTCGACTATTGGCAGCGTCCCATCCCGGTCGATGGTGGCGAGTTCGCGGGTGATGTCGGCCTGGCTGGACCGGACGCGGGCAAGGGCGGAAAGTTTCTGTTGTTGCCACCCGACTACAAGGGAGCGGTGCCGGAAGGTCATTTCGTCTACCGCTCCGGGACAAACAACGTCTTCATCTTCCTGCGCGGGTTTTATGAAGACCCGAACAATCTGATGCCGGCCGTCGTACACCTTGAACGGACCAAGATATATCCGCTGAATGGAGAGGCCGCCGCCAAGCCGATGAAATTCCCGGACGCATCCGGCGTTCCGGTCAACATGCTACCGATCAGCGACGGCAGCGCCTTCGATCAACTCAAGCGTCTCGTGGACAGCGAGGGCGACAGTCTCGCCGGCCCCGATTGGCTCGGCATGCTGGCGGCGATCGGCATCGTCAAGGGCCAGCCGTTCACACCCGATGCGCACGCTCGGGAGATCCTCGATCGGGCAGCGAAGATCGCCTACAAAACGAGTCGTGTCATCGGCTTTGAAGACGTCGTTGGCGGCCGCTCCTACCGGATTTATCCAGACCGTCACTGGATCAATCCTTTCGCCGACGGCACGCCGTCGAAGCCCTTCGGGCCATTGAACCTGTCCTGGATAAACACCGCCGGGGAGTATCTGGCACTCGACGCTCGGATCAACTTCTTCACCAACTACTACTCGGTTAGCCCTGGCATGGCGTCCATCACGGCGGGTAAGGGCGCGAACTACTTGATGGCGTTCACCGATGGCGAGGACGCGCCCTTGTCGGGCGGCGGCAACTATCGTCTGAGGCTGCCGGCCAACATCCCTGCTGCCATCTTCTGGTCGGTGACGCTCTATGATGCTGCGAACTCGTCGGGTCTCGCTAACGGCCAGCCTTTCCCGTCGCTCGGCTCGCGCGACAAACCTGGGCAGAATGCCGATGGGAGCACGGATGTCTACCTTTCCCCCCAAGCACCCGCGGGCAAACAAGGCAACTGGCTCGCCACGGTGCCCGGCAGGGGGTACTTCGCCATCCTCAGGCTCTACGGCCCAACCGAAGCCGCCTTGAACAAGAGCTGGAAGCCTGGCGACATCGAAATGATGAAGTGACACTAACGGGTCGCGCAAGTCGGTTGGACGAACGATGTCCGCTCCGGGGTCAAAAGACGACGTCGGCCAACGTCGCCCGGAAGGTCCGCTCTGGGCCAAGCCGACATGGTGCCCCGTCAAATTGACCTCCAGCACTTCGGTCCAGGAGGTCAAATTCCGATCAAGCGTCGCTTCTGGCCCATGTTTTAGTTGCCGGTGGGCATCGGGATGTTGACGCCTTCCTTCGCGAGCGAATCGCGGAGATATTGGAACCGCTCAAACTGAGAGAGCGTAATCGGACCACTGTAGCTTTCGCTCTGCAACTTGCGCGGCGGATACTGCACGTATGTCTTCATCAGGTCCTTGATCGCCGCACTGATTGTTACCAGCGTCCAGGTTCGCTCTGTGTAGTTATTCATGAAGATGTCGTAGCGTTCCTGGGGATCCTGCCAAAGATCGAAGACTTGCGGTACAGTTGCAACGTACTTCTCGGCGCCCTTCCAGCCCAGGTTGGAGTCCACAGCGAGCCCGCCGGTTGAGGCGCCATCGTCACCGCGTAAGTTGAACACGGCCTTGTAGTTGCCAACCCGCGCAGCGCCGGGCGTCAACTCATTCTCAGTGAAGTAGAACCACGATTTGCGCGCGGACTTGCCTGTACCGAATAACACAGGTGATATGTCGTAGCTGTCAAAGATGATTGGTTTTCCCTCGCGGTCGTTTGCCGGTAGTTTCACGCCGGCAAGCGCGGCGAAAGTGGCCATGTAATCCAGGCCGCCGACGATGTCAGAATTCTTAGTCCCTGACTTGATGTTCGGCCCCCAGGCGATGGATGGAACGCGATTGCCACCCTCGCGCACTGTGCCCTTGGTGCCGCGGAACGGCGTGTAGCCTGCGTCAGGATAAACATCTTGCCAAGCTCCATTGTCAGTTGTCCAGAAGACGTAGGTGTTCTTGTCGAGACCGAGCGCGCGCACCTTGTCCATGACCCGGCCAATCCGCGTGTCGTTCTCGACAACCGAGTCCGCGTACTTGCTCTTTGACAGCGACTTGAGCTGGAACTCGGGCGCCGGCATATTGGGCTGGTGCACTTTCATGAAATTGATGCTCATGAAGAACGGCTTGCCAGCGTTGGCTGCTCTATCGAGATACTCGATCGATGCCTTCTCCACATATTCGTCAAAGGAGGGAATGCCGACGACACCTTGCTGGGGAGTATTGACATACTGCCCGTTGATCTTGAACTCCTCGCGTGCGGGCTGCCCAGCATTGCCTGACATCGCGCCCTTCGTTACGCGCTGAAACATGTCGCGCAGCTCTGGGTCCATGTCTGGGAACCAGGTCGGATCGCCGTAGGTGTAAGCGTTGAGATGATACAGCCCCGCATATTTCATCTCGTCGTAACCCTGCGCATTGGGCAGCGCGTAGTCGGCTTCGCCGAGGTGCCATTTGCCGGTAAAGAACGTGTTGTAGCCTCCGGTCTTCAGCATGGAGCCCAGTGTCCACTCCGCTGCCGGAAGGCCTCCACCCTGGCCTTGGAATGCCACGGTCGTCATGCCGCTGCGGTTGGGAATGCGGCCGGTCTGCATCGCGGCACGACCCGGCGTGCAACTCGGCTGGGCGTAAAAGGAAAAGAAAGTCATACCCTCAGCCGCCAGACGATCGAGACTGGGGGTAGGCATGCCGCGATTTTCACCGCCTCCATAGCAACCCGCGTCTCCGTAACCGAAGTCATCCGACACGATCAGAATGATGTTCGGTTGCGTGCCCGACGGCGCGGTTGGCCTTTGTGCCCGGGCCCTCTGCATAGGAGCAGCCAAAGCCAACGCCCATGCTGCGCCAAGTGTCGTGCCACCAAGCAGGATGTTGCGGCGGGCGTGCGTCGGATACCTGCGATCCGCCTAGGTCTCGGTTTTTGTCATGTGAGGTCTCTCTTT
>NZ_VKHP01000363.1 GCF_010811875.1 Bradyrhizobium uaiense | reverse complement strand
CGCGATCACGCAGGTGAGGCCGAGTCGAGCGTGAGGAGGGTTGGCCACCCGCGCACCTCGTCGAAGATTGCGTGGATCGCCTCAATCGAGCGGGTGCGGAAAGTGACGTCGAGTCACTGTTGACTCGCTGCCGAAGAAGTTTTGTTCAGTCATGTTGCTGACGCAATCTCTGTCTTAGTCGGGCGAGAATTAAAAACACTGTGTGGGACCGCCTAGGTTCCCACGATGGTTCCGTTGCCGGAATTGGCACGAATCCGCGAAAGAATTGGCCCGCGTAACGTCTCCAAGTTCGCGACCATGTCTTGCGGAGTCGGGAACCGAACGATCGAAAAAATCAGTCAAGGAGTTATGATGCTGTTCGGCTCGAGCGCCGCAGTTTGCGGCGCCGTGGTTGCGCTCGCCATTTTTGGCCCCGCTACTGGAAGTGAAATCGCTACCGTTCATTCAAGCCACGTCGTCAATGCTGCCTGTGGAGATGCGATCGTTGGCGCAGCGTCCATGTACAATCCATTTGAGCCCGGCAAGGAGGAGGGCGGTCCGAGCACAGCCTCCGGCGAGCGCTATGATCGCTCGGTCTGGGCGGCTGCCATCAAGACAAGTCTGCGTCGGAAGTTTGGTGGGGTCGAATTCGGCGCGAGGCCGAAATATGCGCTGGTCGAGGCCGTAGGCAAGAAGGTCATCGTCAAGATCAATGATGTGGGGCCGCTCAGGCCTGGCCGTATCATTGACCTCAATGAACGGACGATGCGCTACTTCGATCCAAGCCTGGAGCGCGGAGTCATCAGCGACGTAAAGGTTAGCCCGCTTGCTGGGGATTATTGGGTTCCCGGACCGGTCGGCTGAACTCGTGCGCGAACGAGGAGGGCGGATTGCGCTGCGCCAATCCTTCCAACGCAGCTACAGCGTCACCACGATCTTGCCGAGGTGCTTGTTGGCTTCCATGTGCTCGAACGCCTTGCCGATGTCGGCGAATTTGTAGACTTGGTCGATCGGCAGCTGCAGCTTGCGCGCTTCGACCGCGGGCCAGATGTCCTTTCGCACCTCGTCGAAGATCGCGCCGATCTCCTCGATCGAGCGGGTGCGGAAGGTGACGCCGATATACTGGATGCGGCGCGCCGCGTGCAGGTCGAAATTGAAATCGCCATGGGTGCCGCCGAGCCGGCCGACATTGACGATGCGGCCTTTGACCTTGGTCGCCTTCAGGTTCTGGTTTGCGACCGGTCCCGACACCTGATCGACGATCAGATCGACGCCTTCGCCATTGGTCGCCTGCAACACCTGATCGACCCAGCCGGGATCTTTCGAGTCCACCGCGAGATCGGCGCCGAATTCCTTGAGCCGGCCGCGGCGCATCGGATCGGTCGAGGATCCCACCACGAGCTTGGCGCCCTTCAGTTTTGCGATCTGCATCGCCATCAGGCCGACGCCGGAGCTTGCGCCCTGGATCAGTACGGTCTGGCCCGGCTGCAGCGCGCCATTGGTGACGACGGCGTTGTGCATGGTGGCGAGTGCGACGGGTAGGGTAGCCGCCTCGTCGAAATTCATGTTCGAGGGCGCGCGGAACAGCCGGCCGTGATCGGCCAGCGTGTACTCGGCGAACGCCGCGCCGCCGGAGCCCATGATCTTGTCGCCGACCTTGACGCCTTTGGCATCGGGACCGAGCTCGGCGACCTCGCCGGCCCATTCCATGCCGAGCACGGTGCCGACGCCGCCGGCCGCGCCGTGGGCGTGGCCCTTGGTCATGCCGAGATCGGCGCGGTTCAGGCCGCAGGCGTGAACCTTGACCAGCACCTGCGTGCCCTTCGGGGTGGGCTTGGCGACGTCGGTGATCTCTGGGCCGTTGGCGCCGTATACGTAGGCTTTCATGAGCTTCTTCTCGTTTGTGTCGTCTGACGCGAGGTGACTCTGACTTCCGTCATCCTGAGGTGGCCGCTCCTTCAGCGGCCCTCGAAGGATGAACGGCCCCATCGGTGGCCGTCGCCCTTCGAGGCTCGCTTCGCGAGCACCTCAGGGTGACGGATAACGGTCTTTGCTCCCGCCCGCTTATTCCGCAGCCTGGCGCTTGGCGCCGGCCGTCATGCGTTCCAGCCGTTCGCGGATGATCGCTTCCGCCTCGCCGACGATGCGCGAGATGAGTTCGGCGCAGGACGGAATGTCGTGGATCAGGCCCTGCACCTGACCGGCCGACCAGATGCCTTCGTCGGCATCGCCGGTCGCGTAGACCATCTTGCCGCGGGCGCCGGCAACCAGTTCGCGGACGTCCTCGAACTTGGCGCCTTCCTTCTCCATCTGCACGACCTTGGTCGAGATCACGTTCTTGGCGACGCGCGAGGTGTTGCGCATGGTGCGGAAGATCAGCTCGGTCTCGCGCTCGTCATTGGCAACGATGCGTTCCTTCACGAGCTGATGGATCGGGCTTTCCTTGGTGCACATGAAGCGCGTGCCCATGTTGATGCCTTCGGCACCGAGCGCGAGCGCGGCGACCAGGCCGCGGGCATCGCCGAAGCCGCCCGAGGCGATCATCGGTATCTTCACCTTGTCGGCGGCGGCCGGAATCAAAATCAGGCCGGGGGTGTCGTCCTCGCCGGGATGTCCGGCGCATTCGAAGCCGTCGATCGAGATCGCGTCGGCACCCATCCGCTCGGCGGAGAGCGCGTGGCGGACGCTGGTGCATTTGTGCAGCACCTTGACGCCGTGCTTCTTGAACTCGTCGACATGTTCCTGCGGCTTGTTGCCGGCGGTCTCGACGATCTTGATGCCGCTCTCGATGATGGCCTGGCGATACTCGGCATAGGGCGGCGGCTTGATCGCGGGCAGGATGGTCAGGTTGACGCCGAACGGCTTGTCGGTCAGCTCGCGGCAGCGCGCGATTTCCTTGCGCAGATCATCCGGCGTCGGCTGCGTCAGCGCGGTGATCATGCCGAGCGCGCCGGCATTGGCGACGGCGGCAACGAGCTCTGCGCGGCCGACCCATTGCATGCCGCCCTGCACGATCGGGTGGTCGACGCCGAACATTTCGGTGAAGCGTGTCTTGATCATTCTGCCCTCGTTTCCATCAGGATTTTCCGTGTCGCGGACGGCAGCGCACGGTGTTGTTATGGGATGTCGAGGAGAAGGATGCCGTCCGGTCAGGCAAATGTCTACCAGCGACCTGCGGCGCGCCCATGCGGAAATGACGGGGCGCGGCGGTCAGGCGAGGGCGGCGCAGACAGTTTCGGTCAATTGCTCAGGCGCTGCCGATCGAGCACGCAGCGCCTGGCTGAGAGAGTAACGGATATCGAGCTGCGTGCTACGCCGGTACGGCTTGCTTGTTCAACGCGGAGGTCTCCTCGTCGAACGCGGCCGCGATGTCGCGCATGCTGACGACGCCGATCAGGCTGTAGTCGTCGATCACGGGCACATGCCGAATGTGGTGCTTGGTCATGAGATGGCGGATGTGCTCGAGTGTGTCGCTCGATGTGCACGACACCAGCTGCTGCACCGAGACGAACTGCGACACCTTCATGCTGGCGCCGGCTGCACCGTGCTCGGCGATCGCGCGCACCACGTCGCGCTCGGTGAACATGCCGGCGCAGGTGTTGCCCTCGGTGCGAACGACGTCCTTGACCACGAGCGCGCTGATATTGCTGGCACGCATCAGTTGCGCGGCGATCGCCACCGTCTCGTTCATGCGGACAGTTGCGACGCGAGGGGTCTTCTTGCGCAGGATATCTCCGACTTGCATGGCAACCTCCTTGGGGTCATCGATGAGGCGAGTCTGGTATACAAAATGCCAATTGTCAACGGGCCGCCACGGAAATCTACCACCGGTAAACAGCTTAAATAGGCAGGTTTGCTGACGTTTCGGACGATTGTGAGCGGACTTGAGCGGTCAGTTGGATCGACCATCCTCTGCGCATTGGTATCTGGTATGCCTGCGTGCGACAAAGAGAAAGAAGCGCACCGAAGTGCGTCTCTTTGGATTCCGCATCAAGATATCGGGATCAGGCTGTCTTATCAGGCTGTCTTGGCGCCCGGCGCGGTCTCGGCGGCGGCAGCCTCGTTGCCGTGGATGAAGGCGCGGCGCATCGGCTTGATCACGAACAGCGCCATCAGCGCCGCGGTGGCATTGAGGGCGACCGCGATCACGAACACCGCCTTCCAGCCATAGCTGGCGGCGACGATGCTGGCGGCCGGCACCAAGAGCGCAGCGGTGCCCTTCGCCGTGTAGAGCATGCCGTTGTTGGTGGTCGCGAACTTCGAACCGAAGGTATCGCCGCAGGTCGCCGGGAACAGCGAGTAGATCTCGCCGAAGACGCCGAAATAGACCGCAGTCGCCAGCACGAACACCAGCGGATTGTGGCCCCAGGTCGACAGCGTCAGCAGCATCAGCGCGCCGGTGCCGAACGCGATGAACATGGTGTGTTCGCGGCCGATATTGTCGGAGACCCAGCCGAAGAACGGCCGTCCGAACCCGTCGAAGATGCGGTCGAGCGAGATCGCGAAGGTCAGCGCGGCCATCTGGAAGCCGGCCAGCGAAACCGGCGTCGTCGCGATCTTGTAGTCGTGGGCGATCGGCGCGATCTGCGCCGCCGCCATCAGGCCGCCCGAGGCGACCATCACGAACACCAGATACATCACCCAGAAGATCGGGCTGCGCAGCACCTGCGGCGGCGTGAAGTCGATCTTGGTCTGCGGGAGATTGAGCTGCTTCTTCTTCGGCGGGAGCGTCACCGCGGGCTTCTGGATGAAGAAGGCGAGCAGGAACACGATCAGGCCTTGCCCGATGCCGAAATGGAAGAACGCGGTCTGATAGCCGCTCGAGGCGATCATGTTGGCGATCGGCACCACGGTGATCGCAGCACCCGCGCCGAAGCCGGCAGCAGTTGCGCCGGCGGCGAGGCCGCGGCGATCGGGAAACCATTTCAGCGCATTGCCGACACAGGTGCCGTATACCGAGCCGGCGCCGATGCCGCCGACGACAGCCGCGGCATAGAGCACGGTGAGTGAAGAGGCATAGGAGTTCAGCACCCAGGCGAGCGCGATCATGACGCCGCCGAACATGATGACGATCCGCGGACCGTATTTGTCGACGAACCAGGCCTCCACCGGCACCAGCCAGGTCTCGGTCACGACGAAGATCGTGAAGGCGAACTGGATTGACGCGCGGCCCCAGTGATGCGCGCCGTCGATCGGATCGACGAACAGCGTCCAGCCGTATTGCAGGTTCGCGATCATCGCCATGCAGACGATGCCCATGACGAGCTGCAGCCAGCGGAAGCCACTGGACGAAGGTTGAGCTTGTGTGACGGCAGTATTGCTGGAAACCATCAAATCCTCCCGAGCGCGCCTGGTCTTCGTGAGACCCGGTGTCGCAATTATTGTGGCGTATCGTCGCAAGCGCTTCGGCGGAGCTTGGTATACTATATTCCAGAAAGCAAGCCGATCTTTCTGTTGCGTCGCAACAAATCTGGCATGCCTTGGGTCGATCCGGGTTCGTCGTGGATGCCGGAAAATGAAAAACGCCCGGCGTTTGGCCGGGCGTTTTCGTCAGCGAGAGAGAGGCGACTTGCTTACGCCGGCGCCGATTTCGCGACCACGATCTTGCGCCACGGTTTGAGCACGGCGATCGCGAGCAGCGAGGCGAGGATGTTGGCGCCGGCTGCGATGATGAACACGTTGTCCCAATTGCCCGACGACTGCTGCATGTAGTTGGCGATCGGCACCAGCAGCGCGGCGGTGCCCTTCGCGGTGTAGAGCAGGCCCGCATTCGTCGTTGCGAACTTGGCGCCGAACGTGTCGGTGCAGGTCGAGGGGAACAGCGAATAGATTTCGCCCCAGGCGAAGAACACGAAGCCCGAGAGCAGCACGAACCAAACCGGATCGTGGCCCCAGAGGTAGAGCATCAAGATGCCGAAGCCTTCCATGCCGAAGGCGATGAACATCGTGTTCTCGCGGCCGATCATGTCGGAGATCCAGCCGAAGAACGGACGCGTCAGACCGTTGAGGACGCGGTCTATGGTGGCTGCGAAGGTCACGGCCGTCATCGTCACCGCCATCAGCGTGACCGGCACGCTGTCGACCTTCCAGTCGACCGCGATCGGCTTCAGGTTTGCCGTCACCATCAGTCCGCCGGCGCCGACGATCACGAACATGAAGTACATCAGCCAGAAGATCGGCTGCCGCAGCACTTCGGTTGGCTGATAGTTGCGTCGGCTCTGGATGATGTTGGCATTCGCCACGACGGCCGGGACCTGTCCGGCCTTCGGTGAGAGCAGGAAGAAAGCGAGCAGCACGATGATGATGCCCTGGCCGAGACCGAAATAGAGGAAGGTGGTCTGGAAACTGGAGTCCTTGATCATCGCCTGGATCGGCGCAACCGTGAGTGCCGAACCCGCGCCGAAGCCGGCCGCGGTGATGCCCGCGGCAAGGCCGCGCTTGTCGGGAAACCATTTCAACGCATTGCCGACGCAGGTGCCGTAGACGCCGCCGGCGCCGATGCCGGCGATGATCATGCCGAGATAGTAGCCGTTGAGCGAGGTCGCGTGCGCGTTGATCGCCCACCCGATCGCGCAGAGGATGCCGCCGATCAGCACAACGAGGCGCGGACCGTATTTGTCGACGAACCAACCTTCGACCGGCACCAGCCAGGTCTCGAACAATACAAAGAGCGTAAAGGCCCACTGGATCGACGCGCGATCCCATCCAAACTTCTTCTGGATGTCGGGGACGAAGAACGTCCATCCGTATTGATAATTTGCGATCATCACCATCGCGGCGACGCCGATCGCGAGTTGCGTCCAGCGATAGGTATCGCTGACCCGTGCGGCCGCGGAGGCCGCAGTTGCCTGAACCATGTCCGACATTCATCCTCCCAGTGCGCGCTTTGTCGTCATTCTGGTTTTGGCGCGCGCGCAATCATCTTGGTATCCGATATGCCAAGGTTCAAGCTGTCGCGGGGTCTGCGTGCGCTTATGCCGCAGAAGTCTCGCATGCGTGCGCACGCTGGTTCAGCGCGCAAAAAAAATGGCCCCGAAAAATCGGGGCCATTGGTCGAAGTTTAGTGTCAGGTCGCATCTTGCGCCGAAACAGTCTCGGCGGAGTGCGTCCGGAATCCTTGTGCCTTAGGTGTTTGGTCCCGGACTTTGATGGTGCATTCTTATCGCACGATTCGAAGGATGCGCTATGGGACAGGTTCTACACGGCTGTTCGATATGCGCTGCCAAGAGAACGGGATCGAACATCGGCTGAC
>NZ_VKHP01000362.1 GCF_010811875.1 Bradyrhizobium uaiense | reverse complement strand
GGGCTGAGATTGCCCCCTAACTTTCGCCGGTCTGAAACTATGCTGCGTAAAGCCCATCTCTTTTTACCCAGCCTCAAAACCACGGGAGGAAGCCAATGGATGGGCCTCCGGCCCTCTCTTCCCGACAGCCTACCGGCGATTGGCCGGTCCAAAGCTGCGCCCAATGTCGTTTACGCCTTCGGCCATGGCCATCTCGGGTTGACCCAATCGACCGGGACCGCTAGGTTAGTGGCAGATATTCTGACAAATCGAGCCACCTCGATCGACGTTTCTCCCTTTTCACCGCACCGTTGGTGACGCGAGTGCACGGCGCACGATCCTTCTGCTCTCAAAAGCCGTACCTCACAGACACGGATTATGTGCGGCTTCTTTCGGGAATGCGGTTGACATCGAATACGGGTGGCTGCGGCCAACTGCTGCGGCCCTTGATTGCGCCGGTTCGGCAAATCTTTGCAAGGGAACACTGAAGCTTTGCGACCTCAGCTTCCTCGGTTCACTCCGAACTCTTTAACGTCGTCTCAAATTGTGGCGCAGCGAGCAAGCACGCGCAGTGGTGTTTGGCTCCGGGGAAAACGTGGCACAAAGCGACGTGATCGTCACATCACCGGAAAGTCTCCAACAGTTTTGCGGTAGCCACCGTATCATACACCGGCAACCCCGCCTGCTCGGGTACGTCTGGCGCCACCGCTGGAAATGCCGGGCGTTCAAATAGCTTTTGCAGGTCGCGCGTCAGCGTATCTCGAGTCGAACGTCAAAATGCCACGCGTCCCTTGATCGAGAGGCTGAGCCTCAGTGCACGAGACTTCTTTGCTGCATTACCCCATTCGCCGGGCAGCCATTTTAAATGTTGCAGTTGCATCAGGTCGAAAGCGTCTCACGATCGCCAACAATTTTCAGCCCGTTCGATCTCCGGATCACGGATCGACGCCCCCCTAAACGAGCGATCAGGGTTGGCCATTGATCATTGGCCGTTCGATCGAGGCGTCATCCGTCAGGTGCCATTTGCGCAGCAGCTGAACATACGTGCCATCGGCGATAAGCGCTGCCAGGGCCTTCTTGAGTGCTTCCCCGAACTGCAGATCATCCTTCCTGAAACCCATCCCGTACATTACTTTGATCACAGGCTTTCCAAGAATGGCGTAGCGATTGCTTTCGATCGTGTTCTGATACGCAAGGGATCCCGCGCCGGACAGGGACGCGTCAACGCGTCCTTGGTTTAGCATCTGCTGCGACTGGGCCGAGTTTTCGCTGCCCATCACGATCACCGCAGGCTTGCCGGCCTTGACGCAATTCTCCTCACTCCAGTTCATAACGGCGTCATTCATGACGCCACTGCTGCGCGTGACGGCCACGCGTTTGCCGCAGACTGCATCCACGTTTGGAAAGCGCTCGGCGTTCGCCCGCAGCGTGTAGAAGACTTGGCCTTCATACACGTGGTCGAGGAAGTTCACGCTGGCTCGTCGTTCAGCCGCATCTCCCATGGAGGACCCGTTGATGTCGACGCGCTTTGTTTTAAGAGCACTAAAGCTGATCAACTGGTCGAAGCTCGTTTCGACCCAGTTGACTTCTGCGCCCATCTTCGCAGCCATCGCGTTGAATGCGTCGATGTCGAATCCCGTCAGCTTATTGGATGCAGGATCCTTGAAAGAGAACGGCGGATAACTCGTTATAGTCAACGCATTGATAACCTTCTTTGTGCCTTGTGCATAAGCAGCGCCGGCAACCAAACCGAATGCAACGGCAAGTACGCTCATTGTAAAACGAAGCCCGGTTCTTGAACGCATATATGGATTCCTTTCATGTACCTCGTTACAAAATGCAGTCCGTCACTCGTCAGCTCAGCACTGCTGAAATGAAGCCCCGCGTCCGGGATTGCGTCGGGCTGCCGAGAATCTGTTCGGGAGGCCCGCTTTCGATCACCTGTCCTTGGTCCATGAAAAGTACCCGGCTTGCCACTTCGCGTGCGAAGCCGAGTTCGTGCGTGACGACGACCATCGTCATTCCCGTTCGCGCGAGATCGCGCATGACGGCGAGCACTTCGCCGACCAGTTCGGGATCTAGCGCGGAGGTTGGCTCGTCGAACAGCATCAGCGTGGGCTTCATCGCAAGCGCGCGAGCGATCGCCACACGCTGTTGCTGGCCACCGGAGAGCTCGATCGGGTACGCATCGCATTTGTGCGTAAGACCAACGCGGGTGAGCAGTTCACGAGCGGCGGCCTCGGTCTGTTTACGCTCTATTTTGAGTACTTGAATCGGTCCTTCGACGACGTTCTCCAGCGCCGTCTTGTGGGGAAACAGGTTGAACCGTTGAAACACCATGCCCGTCGCAAGTCGCTGCCGCGCGATCTCTCGCTCGGAGAGCTCGTACAGCACAGCTATCGACAGTTTCGAGCTGATTGCTGCAGCACAAAAAAGCGCTCTTGCCGGAGCCCGACGGTCCAACTAAGCACAGCACTTCGCCGCGGCCGACCTTGCCCCGGTGAGCGTGGCCGCGCAGCGCGCCTTGCGCCGCGCGCGAAATATCTCTCCAGTCGCTGTTGCCAGGCCGAGAGCACCGTGACCACGCCCAGGTACCAGATCGCACGCAACGATCAGTAGTTCAACGACATAGTTGCTCACGTAGTAGATGTTTTCTACGTTGTAGAGCATTTCCTGAAATTGAATCACGCTCGCGAGAGACCTCGTCTTGACCATACCGATGAGCTCGTTGCCAAGCGGCGCCATTATCATGCGCATGGCCTATGGCAAAATGATTCGGCGCTGCGCCTGCAGACGAGGCATGCCAATTGCGCTGGCGGCTTCATACTGCCCATGATCGACAGACAAGAAGCCGGCTCGCACCACCTCCGACGTACAGATTCCCTGATTGATGCCCAATGCGGCGAGAAACGGCGTCATCACGTCCACGGTACGCATTTCAAAGAACCCGGGACTACCGAGTTTTCGGAAAGAGGAGCGCGAGGTTGAACCACGGTAGCAACTGCAACAGTAAAGGCGTGCCACGAAAGAACCACACGTAGCTGGCCGCGGCCTAATTGACCACTGGATTGGGCGACAGCCGCATGATCGCGACGGTCACCCCAATCGCTATACCGAGCAGCATTGCGGAGGCCGTCATTAAACATCGTGTTGCCGAGGCCGACGAAGATGGTATGCGCGCTGAAGAGTTGTCCACGACATGCTATTCGATCTGACCACGGACGAACGCCATGGCATCCACCAGGCCAGCGCAACGATCATGGCAGCGCTGATCAAGCGGCCGACACGCCTGTCGTCGCACATGTTCGAATCGAGAGATGCCTTCCATGAGCGCATCCTGGTCACTTATTGCTATCCGCCCGCTCAATACGACAGACATTCTATTCTGTCTCCTATAATGCGGCTCGGGTTGGAGCCACCGCGCAGCCGCTCAACGAACGTCTCATCGCTAGCGCACTCACAAGGAGATGGCGCTACGCCGCAAGATCTGGACACGATATAGCCCGCCTAGGTCCAAATTTATCGATGGCCTCTCACCGATTAAAACCTGGACCCAATACCGGCGGCGCTTATATGCCTCCTCGCCCGCCAGTCGCCCGCGGGCCAGCTCGCGCGTCTTCAGCACGCTATTGGGCCGTGAGGCTCGCATGTATTGTTCAGCTGGGCGGGGCGGCCAGGAAATCCTCGCGTGACCATCTGGCGCATACCTCTGTATTCAATCAAATCTAACGTGATACAAACGTTGCGTCGACAGCCTGTGGAACCAATGGGCTGCTTTCGTGGTAGCCCGGCCCTTCGATTACGTCCGTGCAGATGCTATGAGCCATCAGCTGCGCTTCGCCAAAAAAACGAGATTTACGCTCCGTGACATGTTGTTTCGGCTATTTAACGACCAAGGTGCGGGACGTCGAAGTTAACGGCTCATGGCCGTCATTTGTGACGACAAAGGGTTGCGTGATACAGATGCTCCTGTCCTCCAGCCAAAGAGCAGCCATCATATGGAAGCACATTCCCGATTGAAGGACTGTGTTATCGCCTTTACGCAAGCTAGCGGTCCGCTCTGCTGACGCAGGCGGATAGCCTATTCCCTGCGAATAACCGAGCCTCGCCTCTTTCTCATATCCGTGACGCGCCAGCGCCTGCGCGTAAGCGGCTTGGATCTCAGAGCAGGTGCGACCTGAACGGACACTCTCGAGGCCCACGTTCAAAGCTTCGATCGCGATCTCCGTAAACTTTTGATAGGGGGCGCTCGGTTTCC
Organism: Bradyrhizobium uaiense; assembly: GCF_010811875.1. Taxonomy (GTDB): domain Bacteria; phylum Pseudomonadota; class Alphaproteobacteria; order Rhizobiales; family Xanthobacteraceae; genus Bradyrhizobium; species Bradyrhizobium uaiense. Next base: position 3,067 of record NZ_VKHP01000362.1, on the reverse strand, counting down.
CGACCACAATCGTGCGAGCGAGATTGACCTGGTAGCGAAGCCGAACTCCATGCGCTTCCATATAGATTGTCGTTGACGCCGGCAACGGCTTGTCAGTCCATTGCGGATGTGGCGTGAGAGCACGTTCGCCGGCGCCAAAAAAAAGACACGAGCTGTCATAGCCTCCACCGAACTCGGGCGTGCCCGATATCTGCTGGTGATAGACGGCGGCGGCGATATCGCATTCACGCACCCCGGGCTCTATTGTATCGAAGGCCCGCCTTACCATTGCATCTGCGACGCGGCCGGCTTGGCGCATGTAAACGAGTTCAGCCGGGCTCTTCACAATCCGGATCCAATTGACCAGCAAGTCGGCGTCTATAAATTCAGCGAGAGGCAATGCTCGGACAAGATCAGCGTGGGCGCGCGCGGAATAATAATAGCCTCCCATCTCCACGCCTATTCTCGCCTTTTCACCACCAAGCTCCTTTACGAGGTCCGCCATAACGTCGTACGCTGACAAACCAGCATGCGAGTTTACATACTCATCCGGATAGGTTCTGATGTTGTCGTCCGCAAGATAAGTACCCATTGCTGCATGGGGACGTTCCATTAACCGCGCGATCCAGATAGGTTCGTCGTGATTGAGCGTCACGATTACCATCTGCGGTGTATAAAACGAGAGGCTGTCGTAGCCGGTTAGATAGTTTTGGTTAGGAGGCTCCGAGAGCAGAAGAACATCGATTCCTCGCTTTGCCATCTCCTTTTTCACGGCCGATAACCGCGCTGCAAATTCACCCCGCTCAAAGGGCAGTTGCTTTTTCATACCTATGTCCCTCCAGGTGGTGATTGCCCAAAGTCGCAGCCGCAGGCGCTCCACAAGCAAGGTCGGCATCAGGACACGGTGTTTCACCGCGACACTAGCTACAGGCTTCGGCGCTCAAGCCTCGGCGATGCGCACAATCCTGCCTGCTATTTTTCCGCAGAGCATGAACGGCCGCGCGAATCCTTATCATCGCTCCTCTTACGAATGTCAGCCTGGGCGTCGTCTCGCTCTTTCCCTGCCTAGGCGCCCACAATTGTTCCGTTTTTTTGCATAGATATGCGCAGCATAGTGTGTGGCGGAGAGGCCAACCGGCTGGTCAATGGCTTTAGGCAAGATTTTTCGAGCTTCTTGCCTTGGGTATGTCGAGGCATCGCCATTTGGCGGCCGAATAGGGATGAGAACACGAAACGTCAGGTCCGCCACTTTTTTGGCCTATCAACGCTGAGCTGAACGAGAACAGGTGCGGTCGGCGCAGCAGCTGTTTGTCCAAAAATAAGTCGCCTTTCTTCGTCGCGCCAGCAGGGTTTTCTTCCTGGCGGGCGGAGTCGCGGCATCCACTATCTCTATGTCGCAAAACACCATACGTGGGCCTAGACCGCTCAGTCAGCATCCGTGTAGTTTAGTCGATGAACTCGATGTTGGGAGGATAAGCGGAGATATTCGTATAGCGATGCGTTATTTCCTCATCCGCGTTTATAGCCTTTATTGCCACAATGCTCGCCCACGCGCCGGATTCTTCATCGGTCCACGCTATTCGTGCATTAGGATGCGAGGAGTGGTTCACCATCGAGATCAAACCGAAAATTATATAACCTGTCAGAGAGTCGCCTCTGAGATGCCGATCGTGCCGCACGAAGTAGTACTGAAACACCCCGGTTCGATCTAACAGCTTGGCTTGAGCAGCATCAAACCCCCAGGTTGGAGCGCTGTCGATCACATCTCCGACCTTGAATGAAATATTTGCAAATACGCCGCGACCCTTTTTTGGCACAGATTTGACATACATAGCCTTGCTGCGATCAAAGACCTTGTCGACCATAGGGCTTACCTTCTCGGTGCCACGCAGCGACCGCTTCTTCGATATGGACTGACGGGTTGCTCATTGAGCGTCTCTCCCTTTCCCAAAGGTTAATTCATTGCTAACAGGGCCTCTGAAAAATTGGCTTGCGTGATGGTTGGAGTGTGATTCTAAGCATCGGCTTGAATTCCTTTGGACCGGGTTCGCGTGCTGGGACGATGAGCGCGCCCCACGGTATCATCATGGACCACGCCCATTACGCTCAGCTGCGCTGGCATCTCCGCCACTGAAACCGGCACATCGTTGTAACCGGCCATCGAGCGGCGTCCAGTCCTGGACTAAACTACGGCGTTTCATTGAGCATTGTTGCCAGCTAACATCTTACGCACGTGGGCGAAAATAGCCGATCTCCAAGCCTCCTGTTACCTGCCTAGGCAGATAGCTACCAATACAGGGGACCTCTTCAGCCGTAGCAGGCAGTTTGCGGGTACAACAGAAAGTAGCGGCGTGTTTGCTTGCGGCTTCGATGTCACTACGGGCGAATACGTGAACCTCCTCCGAATGAGTGGACATCTTTAGTAGGCTCAGAGAGCCCGGAGGTGTCGAATGAATGGAAGGACGTCAACGTCGATCGTTTACCGAGCAGTACAAGCGGCAGCCCGCTGAGCTCGTGCCTTCGAGTGGTTGCTCGATCACGTTGGGCAAGGATCTCGGTCCGCGCGATTCCGTGCTGCGGCGCTGGGTGAACAAACTCCGGCAGGAGCCGGCATCGGCGACGCGACGCCCCATCCCGTAGGCTGCGTCGATGCTTGGACCAAACTTCCGAGATCGCTCCACTGCGGCAGGAGAACGAACGGCTGCGCATGGAGCGCGAATCGTCCCGTGCGCGAAGATAGTACCTTGCCACCGGAGATATTGTTGCTGATGACTATGAGGAACAATATCGCAGCCATGCCGTGGCCAATCTGAGGCGACGTGCCAGGTCCCTCGGATTCGTCCTGCAAGTGGACCCGGGCGGCCGAGTGGCTGTTCCTCAGGAAGTCGATCGCGATGTTTGCCTGGACCCGGACACGAGCTTCCGCTTCATCGAGAACCACCGCGACATCTATCCGGTGAAGCGTAAGCGATCAGCCGAAGCCGTTCATGGCTTATAATTCCAGGGCATGAGTTGATCGATGTTGGAGATCGGCCATCGGTTGGCGACGCGCTCGAGGGTCTGCGTTAGCCAGGCGAGCGGATCGACG
>NZ_VKHP01000361.1 GCF_010811875.1 Bradyrhizobium uaiense | reverse complement strand
GCCCCGTTCTCACGGGGAGAGGGTTGGGGTGAGGGGCTGCCTCCGCGAGTCCTGTGCGTGGAAAGACCTGTACCCCCTCACCCGTATCGCATCTCCGATGCAATACGACCTCCCCCGCAAGCGGGAGAGGTGGAATGAGGTTGCGGAAGCCGCTCATTGCACCGGCTTGAAGCTGAGCGTTGCCGCATCCGCCTGCATGATCTGCAGCTTCTGGTTGGAGAAGCGGACCCCGGGGCCGAAGCTGATCGGCGCCATTACCCCGGTCTCGACATTCTTGGTCTTCTCCAGCTCCGAGATGGTGCAGGCCCAGGTCGGCTGTTTGCCGCAGCGCTCGATCGCCGCGAGCAGCACCTTTGCCGCGGCGTAGCCGGTCATGGTGTAGCGGTTGATGCCTTTGAACTCGGCTTCCGAGACCAGCGGCTTGGCCTTCTCCAGGAACGCCTTGCCGGCCGCGCCGGCGAACGGCTCGACATAGTCGACCGCATAGATGCCGTCGCCGGCTGGGCCCATCAGCTTCAGCACCGGCTCGATGCGGCCGGGCCAGAAGATTCCGGTCACCGGCTTGATGCTGAGCTTCTCGAGCTCCTTCATCATCGCGATGTTCTCGGCGATGATGCCGCCGGCCAGGAATACCTCGGCACCAGATTCCTTCAGTTGCAGCATGTCGGACGAGAAGTCCTGCTGACCCTTCTTGTAATTGCCGCTGTAGACGACGTTCAGCTTCTTGGCCTTGACCACGGAATCGAAGCCGTCGCGGACCGTGATGCCGTAATCGTCGTCCTGCGTGATCAGGCCCCATTTCCTGCCGGGATTCTTGTCGGCAAGGAAGTTGACGAGGTGAACGATGCCTTCCTCGTAGGACTGGCCGACCACGAACACGTTCTTGCGCGGCGGCTCCCACAGGAACTTCACCGGCGCGACGTCGATCACGGTCGGGATGCCGGATTTCTCCAGCACGGGCATGACGGCGATCGACTGGCCCGAGCCGGAGATGCCGATCATCGCAAACACCTTGTCGACGTCGATCACCTTCTTGACGCCCTGAATGGTGCGCGCGGTGACGTAGCCGTCGTCTTCAAGCACATATTTGATCTTGCGGCCGTTGATGCCGCCGGCGGCGTTGGCTTCCGCGATCGCGATCTTGTGGCCGATCGAGGCGGCGACGCCGAGCAGGGCCGGCGGGCCGGTCAGGGGCTCGACGTCGCCGATCAGGATCTCGCTGTCAGTGATCCCGGGGTCGGCGGCCGCCGCCGGGCCGATGGCAAGGCAGGCGGTGGTGAGCAGCAGCGAGGCCGCCGCCAGATGTTTGATCATTGTCTCCTCCTCATGGTGTTTGCGTCTTTTTTTGATTAGTAGCGCAGCGGCCAGTGCACCCAGGCCCGCCTGATGTCGTGCCAGGCGCCGACCAGCCCCCTCGGCTGGAAGCGCAGGAACAGGATGATGACAAGGCCGTAGAGCATGCTCTTCAGCTCCTGCGCGCCGGTCGTGAAGGTTGCGTCCATCTGCGCGCTGAACAGGCTGAAGACGATCCTTGTCGCCTCCGGCAGCAGCACGATCAGGATGGTGCCGAGCACCGCGCCGAGCGCGGAACCGAGCCCGCCGACGATCAGGATCGCCAGCGCCTCGATCGAGAGCAGGAACGGAAAGCCCTCGACGCTGACGAAGGAGAGATAGATGCCGTAGAGCGCGCCGGCGATGCCGGTGATGAAGGCCGAAGTGACGAAGGCGAACAACTTGTAGGCATGCAGATTGATGCCCATGACGCGGGCCGCGGTGTCATTGTCGCGGATCGCGACGAAGGCGCGGCCGACCCGGCTGCGGCGGATGTTGAGGGTGGCGAGCAGCGTCAGCGCCGCGATGGCGAGGCAGAGATAGGTAAAGGCCGCGTCGCTGTCGAAGCTGATGCCGAAGATCTCCGGCCGCTGCACCTGGATGCCGCGCGCGCCGTTGGTAAGCCAGCGCAGTTCCAGGATCACGGTGTTGATGATGAAGGAAAAGGCGAGCGTCGTGATCGCGAGATAGAGGCCCTTGAGCCGGAGCGACGGCGCGCCGACCATTAGACTCGCCAGCGCCGGCACTACGCCGGCGCCGAGGAAGCCGACCAGCGGCGGCATGTGATATTTCGACACCAGCACCGCATAGGCATAAGCGCCGGTGACGAGGAAACCGACATGGCCGAGCGAGATCAGGCCGGTGTAGCCGGTCAGGATGTTGAGCCCGAGCGCGCCGGTCACCGTGATCAGGATGATGATCACAAACGACAGCGCGTAGGAGTTCAACACAAAGGGCGCCGCGATCAGCGCCAGCAGCAGCACGGCTGACCATAGCCACACCGGCGGGGAATCGATCAGCGCGACCAGCTCGCCATAGGTCTGCTTGTAATCGCCCGTGCGCATCACACCCTCTCGATGTCGCGTTCGCCGAAGATGCCGAACGGGCGGACCATCAGCACGACGATGATCATGGCAAAGCCCGCGACCTCCTTCATGCCCGAGCCGAGATATCCGCCGGCCAGGTTCTCGGTGATGCCGATCAGGAGGCCGCCCAGGCCGGAGCCGAGCACGGCGTCGAGCCCGCCGAGGATCGTGGCCGGGAACGCCTTCAGCCCGAGCTGGAACATCGCCGGCGACAGATCGTAGGACAGCGCGAAGAACACGCCGCCGATGCCGGCGATCACCGAGGAGGCGGCCCAGGCCAGCGCATGAACTCTTGTGGCGCTGATGCCCATCAACAGCGCGGTGCGGTCGTCGGCCGCGACCGCGCGCATCGCGACGCCGACCTTGCTGTAGCGGAAGAACGCCCAGATCGCGGCAAGCAGGAACAGCAGCGTCGCGATCACGGCAATCTGCCCGGTGCGGACGCCGATGCCGCCGAGATGCACGATGCCGCGGCCCATGCCGACATCGAGCCCGTGCGGATAGGCATCCCAGATGAAATTGATCGCCGAGCGCAGGATTACCGCAAGGCCGATCGTCACCATCACGGTTGCGAACACCGGTTCGCCCAGCATCGGCCGCATCACCAGGCGCTCGATGACGAGGCCGAGCAGGACCGCGGCAAGGATTGCGCCGACTGCCACGACGAACACATTGCCGCTGACCGTGGTCGAGATCGTCCAGGCGATATAGGCCGTGATCATGGTCATCTCGCCCTGTGCGAAATTGACCAAGCCGGTGGATTTGTAGATTACCGCAAAGCCCATCGCGATCAGGCCATAGATCGCGCCGATCGCGAGGCCGGAGATCAGAAGCTGGATGAGATACTGCATTCAGCTCTCCGCCTGGTAAATGATGGCGAGCTCGCGCGCGAACTTCTTCTCGATCATGGCGCGGCGCACCTTCTGCGTAGCGGTCAGCTCGCCGTCGTCATGGTCGAGCTCCTTCTCGAGGATGGCGAAGCGTCTGATGTTCTCGACCCGGGCGAAGCGCTTGTTGGTCTCGCCAACGATGCGCTCGACCAGCTCGTGCACCTCTGGCAGCTGCGACAATGACTTGTAGTTGGTGTAGGCCAGCGCACGGTCGCGCGCCCAGCGGCCGACATTGTCGTAGTCGACCTGGACGATGGCACCGAGATACTTCCTGGCCTCGCCGACCACGATCGCTTCTTTGATGAACTCGGAATCTTTCAGCGCGTTCTCGATCTCGGACGGAGCGATGTTCTTGCCGCCGGCGGTGATGATGATCGCCTTCTTGCGATCGACCACGGCGATCTCGCCGTTGTCTGTTATCTCGATGATGTCGCCGGTGCGCAGCCAGCCGCCTTGTTCCAGCGACGCGGTCGAGGCCTTCTCGTCGAGGAAGTAGCCCTTGAAGACGCCGGGATTGCGCAGCAGGATCTCGCCGTCGCTGTCGAGTTTCCATTCGGTCTGCGGCAGCGGCACGCCGCAGCCGCCGATCCGGTGATGGCTTTCAGTCTGGATGAATGCGACGCCGCCGCTCTCGGTCAGGCCATAGCCCTGCGACACCGCACGGCCGATGATGTCGAAGAAGCGCAGTGTCTCCGGCGAGATCGAAGCGCCGGCGCAGAGCCGATGCCGGCTGTAAGCGAAGCCGAGATGGCGTTGCAAATTGCGGAACATCAGGAGATAGAGAAGGCCGTAGGCGACACGATCGAACCAGCCTTCCTTGCCGGCCTGGCGGCGGTCGGAGAGGGTGCGGCCCCAGGCGAGGCAGGCCCTTGTGAAGCCCTGCCGCAGCCGGCCGCTCTCGCCCAGCCGGAACAGAAAGCCCTGCTGCAGCTTTTCGTAGATGCGGGGCACACCGACAAAGAAGGTCGGCGCGATCTCGCGGATGTTGATCGCGACCGTGTCGATCGATTCGGCGAACGAGACGGTGCCGCCGAGCACCAGATGCGTCACCGTGCCGTAGCAGCGTTCGGCGACGTGGCACAGCGGCAGGTAGCTCACCGCCTCGAACGGCTTGTCGGCGATCCCCACGGTGTTGGCGTAAGCGTAAGCCGCGTAAACCAGATTGCGATGGGTCAGCATCGCGCCCTTGGGTGGGCCCGTCGTGCCCGATGTGTAGACGAGAATGCAGACATCGTCGGGTGCGCCCTGGCCGATCAGGCGGTCGAGCGTGGCGTCGGCGTCCGGGTTCTGCTGCGCATGGGTCTTGCCGCGCTCACATAGTGCCTCGAACGACATCAGTTCCTGCTGGCGATAGTGCCGCAGCCCTTTCATGTCGATGCAGACGATGGCCTCAAGATTCGGCAGGCCGCCATTGTTGGCGATCGCGTCGAGCACCTTGTCGGTCTGCTCCTGGTCGCCGGTGACGACGATTCGGGCGCCGGAGTGCTTGATGATATATTGCAGCTCGACCCAGGGATTGGTCGGATAGATGCCGACCGCGACGGCGCCGATCATCTGGCTGCCGAGATCGGCATAGAACCATTCCGGCGTGTTCTCGCCGGCGATGGCGACACGGTCGCCCGGCTTGATGCCGAGCGACAGCAGGCCCAGAGCCACCGCACGCGCGGTTTCATAATAGTGCCGCCAGGAATAGGGGTTCCAGATGCCGTAATCCTTCTCGCGCAGCGCCAGCGCTTCGCCATGCATTGCGGCGCGCTGCCGCAGCAATTGCGGGATGGTGATGGCGGCATCTGCAAGCGCGGCCTGGAACGCGTCGGCGCTTGTTGCCGGCGAATTGCGCGGCGTGCTCGCCTGCAGCGACGGATGAGCGGTGCGAAGACTGTCCAGCGTCGACATTACGCGCCCGCCTTTGCCATAGCCTCGGCGCGCTGGCCGCCCAGATAGGCCTTCGCCACGGCCGGATCGCGCCTGATCTCGTCGGGCGTGCCTTCGGCGATCTTGCGGCCGAAATTCAGCACATGGATGCGATCGGAGATGTCCATCACGATCCGCATCTCGTGCTCGATCATCAAGACGGTGATGCCGAGCTCGTCGCGGATGTCGAGCACGAAGCGCGCGATGTCCTCGGTCTCCTCCTGGTTCATGCCGGACACCATCTCGTCGAGCAGCAGCAGCTTCGGCTCGCAGGCCAGTGCGCGGGCGAGCTCGACCCGCTTCTGCTGGCCGTAGGACAGTGTGCCGACGACGGCGTCCCTGATATGCTCGATCTCGAGGAATTCGATGATGTGCTCGACACGCTGCCGCGCCGCGATCTCCTCATTCCGGGTGCGGCCGAAGAACACCACGGCGTCGAGCACAGTCGAGCGCAGATGGGTGTGGCGGCCGGTCAGGATGTTCTCGACCACGGTGCCGTGCTTGAACAGCGCAAGGTTCTGGAAGGTCCGGCCGATGCCGACGGCGGCGAACTTCCACGGCGAGATGGTCGCAAGGTCGATGCCATCGAAAATAATGCGGCCGCCGCTCGGCCGCAGCACGCCCGAGATCATGTTGAACAGCGTGGTCTTGCCGGCGCCGTTCGGGCCGATCACGCTGCAAATCTCGCCCGGCGCTACCCGCAGGCTGACGTCGGCGACCGCTTGCAGGCCGCCGAAACGCTTTGACAGGTTCTCGACTGCGAGCAGCGCTGTCACGACAGCCACCGCTTGCGGCGCTTGTAGTGCTTGACCTCGCGCAGGCTCTTGCGGCCGGCCGAGGAGACGCCGAGATAGAACTCCTGGACGTCCTCGTTCGCCTTCAATTTCTTCGCCGTGCCATCGAGCACGACGCGACCGGTCTCCAGGATGTAGCCGTAGTCGGCGATGTCGAGCGCGCGCTGGGCGTTCTGCTCCACCAGCAGCACCGTCATCTTCAATTCGTCGCGGAGGCGAACGATCACCTCATAGATGCGGTCGATGATCAGCGGGGCGAGGCCGAGCGACGGCTCGTCGAGCGCCAGCAGCACGGGATCGGTCATCAGCGCGCGGCCGATCGCGAGCATCTGCTGCTCACCGCCGGACATGTAGCCGGCGATCTGGTCGCGCCGCTCATGCAGCCGCGGAAACAGCGTGAACACCTTGTCGCGCCGCTCGCGCGCCTCGGCCCCGGTCCTTGTGTAGCCGCCCATTTGCAGGTTCTCGTCGATGGTCAGCGCCGCGAACACGCGGCGGCCTTCCGGAACCTGGACGATGCCGCGGCGGACCAGCTCGTCCGGCGCGAGGCGATGCACCTCGTCATTGCGAAAGCGGATGCTGCCGTTCTCGACGACGCCTTCCTCGGTATAGAGGATGCCGGACATCGCCTTCAGCAGCGTCGATTTGCCGGCGCCGTTGGAGCCGAGCAGGGCGACGATGCTGCCTTCGGGGACCGCGATCGAGACATCCCGGATCGCCTCGATTGCGTTGTCGTAGACGATCCGGATGTTGCGGAATTCGAGCAGGGCATCCGGCGCCGTTGCCGCGAGCGGCGCTGCTGAAGGCGTCGGATGCGGGATGGTCGCCGGCATCGCGCTCAGACCCGGCGGGCCGCGAGGTGCGGCCGCGCGGCGAGGATCGCATCGGTGACGATCTTGGCGGTCTCGGCGCACGCCTGGGTACCGCCATTGCCGTATTGCTTCACCGCGTCGCCGACGCACCACAGGCCTTCGATGCCGGTCTCGCGCGGCAGGTCGTAGCCGGCACAGCTGCGTTGCGCCGGCCAATCGTCGCGCATAACCCGGACCGAGAGGATTTTGGCCTGGTCGAAATTGGCAAACTGTTCGCGCAGATCTTCGAGCGCCAGCGCGACCTCGGTATCGCTGTCGAAATCTCCGAGCGCAGGCACCGGCACTGCATAGGCGACGTAAAGGTGCCAACCGGGCGGAGCCAGCTCCGGACAGGTCGCGGAGAGGTTCGCCATGTTGCAGAGCCGGCGCGTCTTGCCGAAGGTGACGATGCCGGGATGGTTGATCAGCGGCTCGCGGCTTGCGACGTTGATGACGAT
>NZ_VKHP01000035.1 GCF_010811875.1 Bradyrhizobium uaiense | reverse complement strand
CGGTTTGGAGTGGTCGCGCTGACGACCGGTCTACCCCACATTGCCGACATATGGGCGACGGGCCGTGACCAGAGCCTCGCGGGCGTCGCCGCCGCAAAAGCGACACGAAATGATTGCGCCATTGGGCGTCGTTAAACCATTGGTGTCAGCTCCCGTGACCTTCAAATATGGCCTTGTCGGCCTGCTCGTGATCATCGCTCCGTGCGCCCATGCACAATCGGACGACGAGATGGCAGCATGCGTCGATCGTTCGGACGGTGCTTCAAGCAGGATGCTGGATTGCGGTAAGACCGAGATCGATAAATGGGATGCGCGGTTGAACGCCGCATACCAGCTGCTGCTGCATCGAGAAAGCGGCGCAAGGCGGACGAAGCTGCAGGCAGAACAGTCTCGCGAGCGACCCGGACGCCGGCTCGGGGGCCTTCATGACCTCGCAGAGCTTCGAGTTGGATGACATCGCCAAGCGCACGCGTGAATTGGAACGCGCCCTTGGCAATGCACGCCAATCTGAATCGTCTCAACCACTGAGATGACCGCATCTGCAGGATGGTGGGGCCAACGGGTCCGCGCAGCGGGCGGCCGATGATAAACTCCGCTACACCCATCATCCCACCGCGCAGCACAAGGTTGATGGGTATCGCTTCGCTCCCCCGATCCTACGGAGCTGCGAACGTCCGCATCAGCCTCGGGAGCGGACAAACGAGGCGCACCTGGCCATGTCGGCCAAGGGCCGCCAGAACCGGACTTGTCTCGAACCGCTGCGCGATCTTGGCAAACGCCGCGGCCGGGGACAAGCCACGATCATGGCTGGCAGCCAGGATCGCGGGAGCGTTCTCTTTTGGCCGCCGCCGGTGTCTGGTCGTGACCGGCGGGAGGACGGGCGATGCAGGGATCCCTCGGCGAGAAGATCAACCAGGGCGGCACGGCGGACATCCACGCCTGGGCGCCAGGTCAGGTCGTAAAACTGTTCAAGGAAGGTTTTCCGCTGCGGCTCGGCCGGCAAGAGGCGCGGATGACCCGGGCAGTCTTCGCCGGCGGGCTGCCTGCGCCGGAAGTGTTCGGCGAGGTGACGCTCGACGGACGCTTCGGCATCGTGCTCGGCCGCCTCGACGGACCGACACTGCTGCAGCTCACGCGCAGCGGCGGCGTGACGTTCGCCCAGGCGGGCGCGATCCTCGCGTCCCTCGGCCTGTCCATTCACAGGATGGCGCCGCCGCCGGAGGCCATCGATCTGCGCCGCTGGATGGACAGCGCTTTCAGGCACTCGGGCGGCATCGTGCCCAAGCACATCGCCTCCGGCATCCGCGCGCTGATCGACCGCCTGCAGCAGCCGGGGGACGGGCTGTGCCATGGCGACATCCATCCCAACAACGTGATCATGACGACGGATGGTCCGCGGCTGATCGACTGGACCTTCTCGATCCGCGCGCCTGCAGCCCTCGATCATGGGCTCACTCACATCGGCTTGACCGAGTTTGCCCTCGACATCACCGACAATCCGCAGCGGCCGCTTGCGGTCAATGCGGCCGCGCAATCCGAATACGCGCGGCTGTCCGGCACGCCGATAGCGGCTCTGACGCAAGCGATGGAGACCTGGCTGCCGATCGCGATCGTCCGCTACTTCCTGATCATGGGCGGGCCGACAAGCGAGCGATGGCGGCGGATGATGCAGCGCGCCGAAGCGGCCCTGCGCCCGCAGGACTGAAGCGTTCATTGCGCGCGTAGCCGATAGCGACGGACCTCCGGTTCACATCGGAGAGCCGACGTTCCCGATGGTTATACAGATCGTCGGCTAAGGGCCCCAACACCAGACGCTTACGCAGCCTTGGAGCACCTACGCATCGCGATGTCCGGGACGAAGCTTATTCGCATCAACAACAGTCGCCCCCATGTGCTTGACGAACACCGCCTCCAGTAGCCTAAGTTCAGAACCATTGAGTTGGTCGGGATCGAGACCGTCCGCCGTTATGAGCCATCTGGCGAAGTCATCCTCCGCCACTGGTCCAATTTCTGGAATGAAGTCGGAGACGTGCAATCGCTTGCCATCCTTGACGCAGCCACACCAACCCAGCTTCACGCAGAATTCGTGCATCATCCCGTCAAAAGCATTCGGCCGTCCCATCCAAGGCTCCTAATACTACACCGATGGAGGATAGCCCATATTCATCCCCGGCGTCCGCAATGGTCACAAACCGATATCCTTGAGGCCGGATTGGATTTCCGCTTCGTCCCGAAGACAGGCATCCCAGATTTCGGTGAGTACCCGCCCCCTACTCGCCCCACTCTCGCGCCATGGTCGCGAGCGCGCAGCCTTCGCAGTAGCGGGCATCCTTGAAGTCGATCCAGTTGTGCGCATAGACGCGCTCGAGCGGAATGCCGTAGCGCGCGCGCAGCACCTTCACCAGCACGCGCCACGCGGCGATCTGGGCGTCGGTCGGGCCTTTGGTAACATCAGGAAAATTGCCGGCGAACTCGACGCCGATCGACGTGTCCTTGTTCACCTGGCGATAGGTCTTGCTGTTGTCGATGTACTTGTTGTCGTTGCGATCGGCGCCGTCGGTGTGGGTCGGAACGAGGTTGTCGGCGACCGCCCAATAGACCGTGCCGTCGGTTTCGACCCAGACCATGACGCCGCGCCTTGTCGGGTTCTTGTGCTGCGCCTCGGCGCCGTAGCGTGCCGAGCCGGTCGGTCCCTCGGTCTGGTGCACGATGATGTTGCGCCAGGGATGCGATTTGGCGACGTCGCCCCAGGGCGACAGCCAGACCATTTTCAAGCCGGGAATCTCGGGCGTGCCTTGCGACCGCGCAATCGCTGCGAGATCGGAGGTTTCGGCCAGGGCGGCGGAGGACAGGACGAGTGCAAGGAGCGCGGTGAGCAGGCGAGGCATCGGAAGGATCCAGTGTCATCCCTCGTTAGGCGGGATGGGTTTGGGTCGGATAGTGACCGCGGCGGCGCTGCGCTCCCTCGCCCCGTTCTTACGGGGAGAGGGTTGGGGTGAGGGGCCGCCTCCGCATATCCGGTGATAGCTGCGTTGCGGAGACTCCCCCTCACCCGGAACGCATCTCACGATGCGTTCCGACCTCTCCCCGCACGCGGGGCGAGGTGAAGTGGAGTCCGCGGCCCTATCGGAGTAACGTCATCATGCTTTAGCACGCTCAGGCGCGCTTGCGCAGGGTCGCCTCCAGCGCCTCGACCATCTCCGCCGGCAGCTTGGGCTCGTAGGCCGCGTAGCCGTTCTTGCCGCCCTTCTTGGCGTCGTAGAGCGCATGGTCGGCGGCGGCGATCAGGCGGTCGGGATGCATGCCGATCTCGCGGGCCCACTGCGCGACGCCGATCGATACCGCGATCGGAATGTCGTTGCCGGCGCACTGCTCGGCGTCGGCGCGGCAGACCTCCAGCACGCGGCGGGCGATCATCGCGCCCTCGCGCAGCGTCGAGGACGGCAGCACGATGCAGAACTCGTCGCCGCCGGTGCGGGCCAGCATGTCGCCCGGGCGAAGCCTGGTCTGCGCCATCAGCGTGAAGTGCTGCAGGCAGGCGTCGCCGGCGGCGTGGCCATGGGTGTCGTTGATGCCCTTGAAGCCGTCGAGGTCAATCACCAGCAGCGCGAATGCCTCGCCATTGCGGTCGGAGCGCGCGCATTCCTCGGTCAGCCGCTGCAGCAGATGACGGCGATTGCCGACGCCGGTGAGGTCGTCGAGCAGCGCGAGGTCGGCGACCTCGTTGCGCAGCCGGTCGATCGCCATCAGCAGGAAGCCGAAATTCAGCGCCATCGACAGGAACACCATCAGCAGGATCACCAGCGACTGGCCCGCACTGAAGCGAACGAAGGAATACTCGCCGGGCTGCAGCACGGCGCCGACCAGGCGCAGCGCGTAGATGGCGATCAGCACGGAAGAGACGATGCCGGCCAGCCGCGCGCCGGGGCTGACACGGCCGTTCTCGGGCGACAGCAGCAGCTTCAGCGTCAACGCCAGCGGCGTGACCTGCGCGACAGTGTAGACCAGGATGCGCAGCGGCATGCTGTCATAGGCAAAGATGAAGACGCCGAGGCCGATGAAGGCGAGCGCGGCTGACAGCGCGGTGCTGCGCCAGTCGGCCGGCTTGCCGTAGAACCGCTCGATCCCCATCGCGGCCAGGCCGGCGGCGAACACCATCAGCGTCCCCGCCGCAAGCAGCGGCAGCAGCGAGTCCGTCATCATGACACGGAGCATCGCGCTAGCCGCACCGGCGGAGGCGACGAAGGCGGAGGCGGTCCAGAACCGCGCGGCGCCGAAAGCTGGATAGCTGCGCGCGACATAGGCCCAGATCAGGCCGAGCGCGAGAAAATTGATAATGAATACCGTCCAAAGCGTCGGAACGCTCAACATCGCCCCTGTTCGAGACCCGTATCGGCCTCGCCTCTCCTGAAATGACCGTCCGCCCCTAGGGCGTTTCCCCGATGACAATCCCCGTTGTCTTGCCGACAGCATGCGGCCGCGCCGCTTAACGGACCGTCACCCGCCTCGCGTCAATCCGCGCTGTGGTTTTGAATTGATGAACACGCGCGCATCGACCGTTTGCGCATCGTTAAGCATGACCGATGCGACGACGCCGCGATCCGCGACACGCGCATACGTGCGAAAAAGCTGGCGAAAACACGTAACAGCTGTGGATAACACGATGACGGCGCCGTGACAGCACGCGGCAGCCGCCTCCGAATCTGCTGAGTTTGGTACTGAGGATGTTGCGAGGCTGGCCCTCCGCCAAGCATGCCTCGGAGTCGCGTTCAATCCATGAAACCTTGAGAGGATACTATGGCTAAGAAAGCGAAGAAGGCGAAGAAGGCGAAGGCGAAAAAGGCGACGAAGAAGAAGGCCGCCAAGAAGTAGCGAATTCCAGCCCGGGTAGCGGCTCCTGCCCTGCCCGGGCACCCGGACCGGGACGACCGGCCGCAACGACGCCAGCCGCGAATTCATCAACCCGAAATTCACCAGTCTTCAATCGATCGGCCCCCGGCAGGTGGAGCGCAAGGCAGCAGGCGCAAGGCCTGCTTTTTTATTGCCTCGATCAGGACCCGCGCGAATGCGCCGTCAGCGCTCCGCAAAGGCGAGCTTGGCGCCGAGCAGGGCAAAGCCCGCGGCAAAGCTGCGCCGTAGCCAGGCCATCACCTTCGGCCGGGTGATGACGCGGTCGCGGACCGACGCCGCGAACAGCCCGTAGACCGCGAACACCGCAAAGGTCATCGCCATGAACACGAAGCTGAGCTCGACCATCCGCGCCAGCGGATGCGACTCATCGACGGCGATGAACTGCGGCAGGAACGCCAGGAAGAAGATCGACAGCTTCGGATTGAGGATGTTGATCAGGATCGCGGTCACGATCACCCGCCCGCTCGAGCGCGGCTTGATCTCGGTATCGACGGCGAGCGCGCCGCGCTCTCGCAGCGCCTGCCAGGCCATGTAGAGCAGGTAGACCACGCCGCCCCATTTCAGCGCCGCAAACGCCATGGCGCTGGTGTGCAGGATGGCGGCAAGCCCGAGCATCGCCGCGATCATCTGCGGCACGATCCCGAGCGTACAGCCGAACGCCGCCGCCACGCTCGCCCGCGAGCCCCGGGTCAGCGCCACCGCGAGGGTATAGAGCACGCCAGTGCCGGGCGAAGCGACCACGATCAGGGTGGTCAGCAGGAACGACCAGGTCATTTCAAATCCTCAAGCCGACCACAGCCGGTCGGCCGTCGGAAGTATCACGGTGGCCGGGCGGGCGGAAGCAGCCGCCTTCGGTCTGCCATCCGCCCGTGCTGACAACTCCGTTACGAGGGTCTGTGCGACCCGCGGCCGGACAGCGCCGACGCCTTCGTCTCGGCGACCCGGATCACGTCGAGCGGCGCCCAGGGCTTGGACCAGAACTGGGTGCCCTCGGGCAGGCGCTGCCGCAGCGGCCTGCCCGAGGTGACGATCACATCGAGATCGGGCTTGTATTTCTTGGCGGCATAAGCGAGCTCGATGCCGGTCATGTTTCCGGCCAGCTCGACATCCGTCAGCATCAGCACGACATTGTCGCCATTGCTCCGCAGCACCAATTCTGCGGCCTCCGCGCTCTCGCAGCAAATGACCTCGAACTCGCCCTCCTCAAGCAGCAATTCGATCATCTCTCGCTGCAGCGGGTCGTCTTCGACAACCAGGGCCTTCGCACGACAGGGCCTCGACTGTCCCATGGCTGAATCTCCCTTGTTGATCGCGATTTTGAAAACGAGCAAAGGTTAAATGCCTAAAATGGCTGGATAGTTCGGTTCCAATTTGAGAAAGGTGAGGAAACCCGCCGTGTTCCCGCACGGCACGTTCCCCCTCCCCGAATGGAGCTGACCTGACATGACCGCGATCTCTGGATCCTCCGCCGCCGTGACCGGAGGCGCCAGCGGCATCGGCCGCGCGCTCGCGCAGGAACTCGCGCTGCGCGGCTGCGACCTCGCGATCGCCGATCGCGACGAGGCCGGGTTGCAGGCTGCCGCGGCCGAGATCGCCAAAGTGAGCCGGCGCAAGGTGACAGTGCATCGGCTCGACGTCAGCGAGCCCGGCCAGATCACGGACTTCGCGCAAGCCGCCGGCGCCGCGCATCCCGGGCTCAACATCGTCGTCAACAATGCCGGCGTCGCGCTGCTCGGCCAGTTCGGCGAGATCGAGCAGGCGCAGATGGAGTGGCTGTTCAACATCAATTTCTGGGGCGTGGTGCACGGCACCCGCGCCTTCCTGCCGCTGCTTTCGCGGCAGCGCGAGGCGCATATCGTCAACATCTCCTCGATCTTCGGCATCGTCGCCCCGCCCGGCCAGAGCGCCTATTGCGCGGCCAAGTTCGCGGTGCGCGGCTTCTCGGAAAGCCTGCGCCACGAGCTTGCGGTGGCGGGCAGCCCGATAAAACTCTCCGTCGTGCACCCGGGCGGCGTCGCCACCAACATCGCGCGCAACTCGCGCACCGGCACCGGCGTCACCGACAATGCCCGCCGCGTGCAATCGATCGAGCGTTTCGACGCGTTGGCCAGGACCACGCCGACCGCCGCCGCACAGCGCATCATCACCGGCATCGAGAAAAACCAGCCGCGCATCCTGATCGGCAACGACGCCCGCTTCATGGACCTGCTGCAACGCTTCCGCCCCGGGACCTACTGGAAGGTGCTGCAGCGGCAGATCGAGAAGGCGACTGCGAAGGTGGCGGGGGCGAAATGAGAGCGGTGGGTCACGCTTGTAGCCCGTCATCCCCGCGCAACGGCTTCGCCGTTGTCGCTGGAGGAGCGCGGAACGCGCGTCTCGAAGGATGCACGGCCCGGCTGGTGGCCGTCGACCCTTCGAGACGGCCGCGCTGCGGCCTCCTCAGGGTGACGGAAGCGGAGCAGGCTCCCTCCAATGCAGGGACCCATGCTCCGCAGCAGGCGTGGCGAGTGGGACTCGTCGTTCCGGCGTCGTGCAACAACCGAGATTCGTGGTTATGGGTCCCGGGTCAAGCCCGGGACGACACCGAGTATTTGGCGCGATCAGCGCACCTCACCCGCCCAGCTGCTTCTTCACCCCGAGCGCCAGACGAAACAGCGGATCGCTCCGCTCCGACGGATAGAGCGCGCTTCGCGTCACCTGCGGAAAATTGTCGTTCTTCCAGAACGACGGCGGCGCGAACGTGAATTTTGCGACCAGCCGCCGGCCGAAATCCATCTCGTAGGGGAAGTAGTTTTCCTTCTGCTCGGTGCCGGACATCTCGGGATATTCGCCGAGCAGATAGCCCTCCTGGATATGCGGCCGCACTGCCGACGGTGGGCAGACGCTGGAGAGGCGGACGATCTGGAGGCCGGCCTCGGCGCTCGCGGTGATCGCGGCGCTTAAGTTCGGCACACCCAGCACGTAGAGGAAGGCGGTGCCGGTCTCCGCCAGCGAGGCAAACGACGCGGCGATCCGGATCGAGTGGGTGACGTCGAGCAGCGGCGTGGTGCAGACCTCGTAATGCTGCAGGATCGACCAGCGCAGGATGCGATGCCGTTTCAGCCGCTCCAGCCCGAGCAGTTCTGCCTTCGCGTACTCCGCGATCAGGACCTGCTCGGCGCGCCGCAGCGCCTCGAACCGCTCGACCAGCGTCGCCTGATCGGGATTGCCGCGGCCGCCGCGAAACAATGTGGGTTTCAGCGACGAGTTACGCTTGATGTTTTTGAAGTCGGCGCCCTGGCCGCGAAACAGCAGCACATGGTCGCGGTTGAGGAACTGCAGCTCGGCGATCTTGGTGGCGAGCTCCAGATAGGAGCCGACCCGATGCCCCGGCCCTTCGCGCACCGCCGAATTCTTCGCGACCTGGCATCCGCGGCGATCGAAGAACGACCAGATCTTTTGGCTGCCGATCGTTTCCATGTGAACACCAGTCTCGTCATTCCGGGGCTCGCGAAGCGAGAGCCCGGAATCCATTTCTCAACACGTGATGCGGCTCGATGGATTCCGGGCTCGCGCTACGCGCGCCCTCAGATGCGCAATTGCGCATCGGGGAATGACGACCGTAGATGTGGCGCAGCCCTCACCGCCCCACAAGCTGATCGGCAAAATACCCGATGGTCTTGCGATAGATCACCGCCCTGTTCCACTCGCGCATCGCCTCGAAATTCGCGCTGCCTTCGCCATAGGGCGCACCCATCTTGAAGCCGTTCGAGTGCAGGAGGTTTGCGGTCGAGGCCAGCACGTCGGGTACCGAGTGGCGCAGATCGACATGGCCGTCGCCGTCGAAATCGACGCCATACTTGATGTAGGACGACGGCAAAAATTGCGTTTGGCCGATCTCGCCGGCATAGGCGCCGATCATGTCATTGAGACGGAGGTCGCCGCGTTGCAGGATCTTGAGCGCGGCCAGCAGCTCGCCCTGGAACAGGTCGGTGCGGCGGCAATCATGCGCCAGCGTGGCGAGCACGCGGAACACCGGCAGCTTGCCCATGTCGCCCTTGCCGAAATCGGTCTCCAGCCCCCAGATCGCGACCAGGATCTGGCGCGGCACGCCGTATTGCTGCTCGATCTTCGACAGCAGCGCCGCATGACGCTGCAACATGGCACGGCCGCCATTGATGCGTCCGGCGCCGACGCGGGTTGCGACATATTGCTCGAAGGTCTTGTTGAAGGTGTAGCGCTGCCGCCGGTCGAAGGCGAGCACCCCGCCATCCTGCTGCACGCCGCCAAGCGCCTGCGAGATCACGTCCTGCTGAATGCCGGCCGCAGCCGCCTCCTGCGAGAACGACTGGACGAAGGCCGGAAAACTGCCGCCGCAGCGGGCGGCATAGGAGGGGGTGGCAAGCAGCAAGGCGCCGAACACAACCGCCAAACGACACCTGAGCATGCAAACATCCCTCCTGCTTCGAATGGCCGATCATGCCACGGAGGAAACGAGGCAGTCAAAGCGTCGGGACGGACATCCAACCTTCTGCGTCATCTCAACCGTCCGCCTCGTGGTCGGCGCATGATACCGGTGGCAATCAGTCGCGACAGCTCGCCGTCCAGAGACGCAGTACAGACACGCCACTCCATCAGTAACTCAAAGCCGCCAGCGCAAGCGAATTGTTGACAAGTCTGCGGCGAGCTTGACCACCTCAGATTCGTCATTCAGTTTCCCGTCACTCTTTACGCGTTCAAGTTCGCTAGCCTGCTAGTAGAGCTTGTGTCGGGCGCTTCGCCAGACAATCCGGTATTGTTAAGGCTTATCGGTAGGAACAAGTCCGGCGAGCTTATCTCTCGTCGCCTTCGCTCCTCGCCCTCCGGGACGATAAGCACGCCAAACTTGTTCCTACCTTTAAGGGTAAAGAGCCCCTTGGTTGCTGAGCTTCGAGTTCTCTATGATGATCTAAGACTCGATGGAGTAAGGGTATTACGTCCATCGAAATTCATGTTCTTGTGCGGTGGATACATCGCGAGAGAAGAAAACGCTAAACCAGTCAATCTGCGAGACTATCTCTTTCGCGTAAGACAGATCGCAAACAGGTACAACATCGTTCTAGCGGAGAAAGCAACACAGCTGTTCCGTGACAGCGACTACGGTGATCTGATCTCCTTCGAAGAAGACATCGCTAGAATCGCTGCGGTCGTGCTTGTGATCGCGGAAAGCCCCGGATCATTGGCCGAGTTGGGAGCATTCACGGCTAACGACACGATACGCAACGCTTTGCGGGTCGTCG
Source organism: Bradyrhizobium uaiense (assembly GCF_010811875.1). Lineage (GTDB taxonomy): Bacteria > Pseudomonadota > Alphaproteobacteria > Rhizobiales > Xanthobacteraceae > Bradyrhizobium > Bradyrhizobium uaiense. The sequence continues at coordinate 39,368 of NZ_VKHP01000035.1, read as the reverse complement.
TTCAGCAGCAGCACGACACAGCTGAGTCTTTCGTTCGCTTTGGACCTATCGAGCGAATAAAGAGAACCAGGCGAGCGAACTTGGGCGAGAGAGGAAGAGATTGATTTCTTCAATGCTCCATAGATCATCGAAGGAGCTACTGAATCAGATCGAGCGCAGCCGCTTGAAAGGACTGCTAGGCTTTTGTGTTGCCAATGAACCTGCTTTCCTCGGGAGGATGCGACTGAAGTATGGCGATCAAGTCGTTGATTCTGCCTTACGATTTCACGCGCCCAAGCGGAGTGAAATGCTTCAGGTTGGGTAAAAGCCAACCTCGGTCGCGTAAGGATGGCACGCGATCCGCAACTTTCCGACCTCGTGCATCGGCACTGGCATTCTCGCGCCATCGGCTGCGGCGCATTGACCAAGTCAACCGGCGTTGCCGCTCATCACGGGCGCAGCGCGACGGAGTTGTGCAGATTTCCCTCAATCCCTGAGCTGACGTTCCAGGTTGACGAAATCGATCTCCGCCCAGCGTTCGGTGATCTTGCCGTCCCTGATCCGCCAGAACGTCATGCCGCGGAATTCGACGTGACGGCCGGTTGGTTGAATGCCGCGCCACGGGCTGCGGTGGCGGCCGCGCCAGACGAAGCGGCCGGCGACGATGTCGCGCTCGGCCACCAGGCATTCGGCCACCGCCGACAGCTCGGCGAAGGTCTCGTGCATCGCAGTCGAATGCGCGATCACCTCCTCCGCGCTCATCCGCTTGCCTGCGGCATGATCGAAGAAGTCGGACGCCAGCTGCGCGCGGATCGCATCGGGATCGAGGCGATTGGTCACGGCGTCGTAATGCGCGAGCACGAGCGCCTTGTTGGCGTCGAGGGTGGCGTTGGACATCGGCGATCGGCTTTCAAAAGAAAAGTTGTAGAAAGCGAAGGATGCGCCTCTTACGCGAATCGGGCGGGATGGTGCAAGTGACGATGGTCAGAAAAAAGCCGGCTTTCGACCCGCGCGCGTTTCGGCGCAGAAGCGAAAGGCGGTTGCCGCAGGATCGCGGCGGCTTTCGCATGCGGATGCCTTTCACCACCGCTCCCGATACCTGCGCAACGCGAATGGTCGAGCCGCTCTGCGCGCCGGCGGTAACATCATCCGACGGCACGAGGATGCAAGCGGTGGCGTGGCGTGCGGCGACGCACCGCACCGGAGCAGTTGCTGGACGCGATGCGTGAACGCCGAAGGCGCTCGCCGCGACCAAGAAGCACGAACCCGGCTCGCCGGTTCCGCTGCTCTGCGCAATCTTCGGCCGTGTCTTGTTCAAGCAAAGGCGCGCCGCTAAAGCCAAGCCGACGGCAACGACGCCGTCATGTGGGGGACGCCATCCGATGATGCGTTTTGAGATGAGGATGTGCTGCTGATGAAACTCGCCGGGGGTTTCGCACGCGCGCGCAGGGCCGCGGCATCGTTCAGCATCATCCTCGCGTTCGGCGCTGTTCTGACCGGACCGATCGACAATGCCGCCGCGCAAGACGCCCGCACCAGGCGTGCGCCGGCGCAAGTCGCCGGCAGCACGCAGGCGATCACCGCGCAGATCAAGAATGCCATCCTGGTGATGCGCGGCGGCAAGATCGATGCCGGCCATGCGCAGCTCATTGCCGCGCTCGACGCCGCCGATCGGCTCGACGACGCGCAGTTCGTCATGGAGCAGTATTACGAGGCGACCGCTGCGCTGCGCGCAGTCAAGCGCGACGACCTCGCCGAGAAGCTGTTCGTGCGCGCCTTCCAGACCAAGGCTTCGGTGCAAAGGCCGCCCGGCAATGCCGATGTGCTGTTGGAATACGCCATCCTGCTCTCCGACCACGCCAGGATCGCCGAAGCCGTGCCGCTCTACATGAAGGGGATCGCGGCCTTCAACGCCTATTGGGGCGAAGGCTCCGAGGAATCGCTGATCGCCAACGACAAGCTCGCGGTGGCGCTGTCGACCAGCGGCTCGGCGGCGTCGGCGACGAATTTGGGCCGGCACAATTTCGAGCTGTCGGAGAAGGCGCTTGGGCCCGACCACCGCACCACCTGGAAGCTCGCCAACAACTATGCCGACTCGCTGCGCGAGATCGGCGCGCCGGCGAAGGCGCTCGAGCTCGATCTGTTCGCGATCGAGAAGCGCGCCAAGCATTATGGCGAGAACCATCTCAACACGTTGGTGTCGGTCAACAATACCGGGCAGGACTTCCTCGCTCTCGGACGCTTCGACGACGCCCGCCGCTATTTCCGCCGGCATCGCGCAATCGCGACCGCGATGGCGCCGAAGGACCCGAGCTTCGCCGGCCAGGCCGATGCCTGGCTGTTCTACACCGACATGCTCGCCGCCGGCGACGCCGCAATGCCGCCGGCCGATCTGGCGCGGCTGGAGGCGATCGTCGCCAATGAGGAGAACTTTGCGGATTTCCTGCGCGTCAAGGCCGCGGTGCTCGCCGCCGGCCAGCACGAGCGGCGCGGCGAGCCCGAAAGGGGCATGCGGCTGCGCGAGACGGCGCTGGCGATCTCGACCAAGGCCTTCACCGCGCAGCATCCGCTCAGTTTCGAGATCAAGCTCGGCATCGCCGTTGCATTGATCGCAACCGATCCGAACCGCGCGGTGCAGAACTTCACCGCGCTCGACCGCGAGATGTTCGATGGATGAAGCGCGAGGTCGGCACGGCGGGCGATCGCGCCGTCGCGGAAGCGATCCGCGCCCATGCCGACCATCTGCTGTTCGCGTTCGGCCGCTTCGCCACCGGGGCCGGGTCCGCGGTGGCGCAGCCGGCGTTTGCCGCCGCCGTGCTGCGCTGGAAGACGCTCGGCGGCGGCGACGACACCGCGCTGCGCCAGTTCGAGACGCAGGTCGCCGGCAAGGACGAGGAGACCGCGACACTGGTGCGCGCGGCGCTGCGGCTCAACGGCGAGAAGCAGGAGCTGTTCTCGTCGGGCAATATCGATGACTGGGCGCGATCGGTGTGGGGGCGGCAGGACGCGGCAGAGAAGGCGCTGACCAAGCGGCTCGATGCGATCGGCGTCAAGCTGCCGCAAGAGCCGATCCGGCCATCGCAGCTGCTGGCGCCGCAGGAAGCCATCGTCAACTACTTCATCACACGACAGTGGAAGGCGGATCGCCAGTCGAAGGAGCCGCTTGCGGCAACCGTGCTCCACGCCATCGTCGAGACCGCCACGAGCGAGCCGCGCGTGGTCGATCTCGGCGATCCCGGCCGCATGGTCGACACCGGGGTGCGCACCGAGATCGCGCGGCTGCGGACGATGCGGGCCACGGCGCCTGATCCCGGCGCCAAGGTGCCTGACGCCAGGTCGCTCGACCTCAAGAGTCGCTTCCAGAACCTGCACGCGCGGCTGTTCGCGCCGCTGGAGCCGATGCTCAAGGACAAGTCCACGCTCTATGTGGTGCCGGACGGCTTCCTGTTTGCCGTGCCGTTCTCGCTGCTGGCAGGCGCCGACGGCGGCCTGCTGGAGGACCGCATTACGATCCGGATGCTGACGAGCCCCGATGCGCTGATCGCGATCCATACGCGCGAGACGCTCGACCAGCACGGCGCGATGCTGCTGGCCGGCGGCATCGCATACGGCGAGCCCGGGCCGATGCCCCTGCCCGGCACGAAAACCGAGATCGAGGCGATCGCAAAGCTCGCCCGCGCGCGCGGCGCGCCGGTCGAGATGATGAGCGGGCGCGACGTCAGCGAAGCTGCACTGCGCCAGACGATCGGCAAGGCCCGCATCGCGCATCTGGCGACGCACGGCTTCTATCACGACAGCACGGCGGGAGGCCTCGACACGCTCTGGCAGAGCGGCATCGTGCTGTCGGGCGCCGGCGACAGCCGCTGGCCGCTGCGCGACGAGAAGGACGGCTATCTCTATGCCTTCGAATTGATGGACTGGGACCTGTCGGGGCTCGACCTCCTGGTGCTGTCGGCCTGTGAGACCGGCCGCGGCGACGAGAGCTTCGTCAGCGGCCTGCGCGGCCTGCCGACCGCGCTCGGCATCGCCGGCGTGCGGCGCGCGCTGTTGACATTGTGGCCGGTCGCCGACGAAGGCACCGCGAACTTCACCGTGCGCTTCTACGAGCATCTGGCCGCGGGCCTGACCTATTCGGATGCATTGCGCCGGACCAAGCGCGATGCGCGCGACGGCAAGGTTGCGGGCGCAAGGGACCCCGGCGTGTGGGCGGCGTTCGTGCTGTTCGAGGGCTGAGGCGTATATGTCGTTGATGTGACCGGACGGGTGCCGCGACGGCATCGCCGCCCGAACTGCGCCCGACGTTGCGCAAGGGCTGTGCGCAACCTGATCGCGCAGGGCAGACCGGCGCAAGGGGGCGGCGATTTGCTTTGACAGCCGCGCGCCGATCAGGGACAAGCCGCGCATGCCGAAAAAACCCGGGACCAATCCCAAAGGCGAATTCGCCTTCTTCAACGTCTTCTATGAGGACGGCTCGCAGCGCTCCAACCGCCGCGTACCCTCGGAGCTCTTGGGCGGGCTCGACGGCGACGAGCCGGTGCGCGCCTTCCTGCGCGAGCAGGACCGCGAGATCGCCGAAAAGGGCGGCCGCCCGCCGCTCGAGATCAAGACCATCGAGCGCGTCGGCGCGAAGAAGAAGTAGCGGCGCGAGGCTTTCGCGCCTCGTCAACAGCGGAGCAAGCGGCACCCCTCTCCCGCCCCTCCCCCGCAAGGGGGGAGGGAGCCATCCGCCGGTGCGTCCCTTACATTTTGCGAACGATATGCGACGCGCGCCAGCGCGCGGCGCGCTGTGGCACGCCTGAGCAAGAAGCGACGTAAGGCGAGCACACGGGACAGGCTCCTCCCCCCTTGCCGGGGAGGGTTGGGAGAGGGTGGCCGCGGGCGCTGGCGTGAGTTTGTCGCGGTCTGTCTACAAACAAAAACGGCGGGCATCGGCCCGCCGTTCTTGTTTCGATGAATACCGATCGTATCAGTTGTCGAGGAACGACCGCAGCTTCCGCGACCGCGACGGGTGCTTCAGCTTGCGCAGCGCCTTGGCTTCGATCTGGCGGATGCGCTCTCTCGTCACCGAGAACTGCTGGCCGACTTCTTCCAGCGTGTGATCGGTGTTCATGCCGATGCCGAAGCGCATGCGCAGCACGCGCTCTTCGCGCGGGGTGAGCGAGGCCAAGACGCGCGTGGTGGTCTCGCGCAGATTGGACTGGATCGCCGCATCGATCGGCAGGATCGCGTTCTTGTCCTCGATGAAATCGCCGAGATGCGAATCCTCTTCGTCACCCACCGGCGTCTCGAGCGACAGCGGCTCCTTGGCGATCTTGAGGACCTTGCGAACCTTCTCCAGGGGCATGCCGAGCTTCTCGGCGAGCTCTTCCGGGGTCGGCTCGCGGCCGATCTCGTTCAGCATCTGGCGCGAGGTGCGGACGATCTTGTTGATCGTCTCGATCATGTGCACGGGGATGCGGATGGTGCGGGCCTGGTCGGCGATCGAACGGGTGATCGCCTGCCGGATCCACCAGGTGGCGTAGGTCGAGAACTTGTAGCCGCGGCGATACTCGAACTTATCGACCGCCTTCATCAGGCCGATATTGCCTTCCTGGATCAGGTCGAGGAACTGGAGGCCGCGGTTGGTGTACTTCTTGGCGATCGAGATCACGAGACGGAGGTTGGCTTCCACCATCTCCTTCTTGGCCTGACGGGCCTCGCGCTCGCCCTTCTGCACGCCGTGCACGATCTTGCGGAATTCGCCGATCTCGAGCCCGGTGAGCGCCGCCAGCGACTGGATCTCGTGGCGAAGGTCCTTGATGCGGTCCTTCTCGTGATGGACGAAGTTCTTCCAGCCCTTGGCCGAGAGCTTCGAGACACGGTTGAGCCAGCGCGGATCGAGCTCCGAGCCCTGGTAGTTGCGCAGGAAGTCCTCGCGCGCGACGCCGTGGCTGTCGCCGAGGCGCAGCAGGCGGCCCTCGAAGGAAACCAGCTTCTTGTTGATGTCGTAGAGCTGCTCGACCAGTGAATCGATGCGGGCCTGGTTGAGGCGCAGCGACTTCACCTCGACGATGATCTCGTCCTTCAGCTTCTTGTACTTGCGCTCCTGCGAGGGCGACAGCGACTCGCTCTGCAGCTGGTTGGCAATGTCCTGCTCCTGCAGGCGGCGCAGCTTCTTGTACTCGGATGCGATCTTGTCGAAGGTCTCGACCACCTTCGGCTTCAGCTCGGCCTCGATGGCGGCGAGCGACATCTGGTTCTCGAACTCGTCGTCGTCCATGTCGCCTTCGGCGGCGGCCTCGCCCGGATCCTTCTCCTCGCCCCCGGCTTCGCCACCGGCGGGCGCGGCGCGGAACGGGGTCGGCGACGGCGGCGCTGCGGGCGGCGCGACATGTGCCGGCGCGCCGGCCTGCACGTCACCGCCATTGGCTTCAGCGGCGGCGCCTTCGGCACCGTTGTTGCCGATCAGGTTCGGATTGATGCCGCCCTTCGACTCCGGGCCGGCATAGGTGGCTTCGAGATCGATGATGTCGCGGAGGAAGATCTTTCCTTCGTTGAGCTCGTCGCGCCAGATGATGATGGCCTGGAAGGTCAGCGGGCTTTCGCAGAGGCCCGCGATCATCGCCTCGCGGCCGGCCTCGATGCGCTTTGCGATCGCGATTTCGCCCTCGCGCGACAGCAGCTCGACGGTGCCCATCTCGCGCAGATACATGCGCACGGGATCGTCGGTGCGCTCGCCGGGCTCCGACTTCTTGACCTCGGTGACGGCCTTCTGCGTGACCTCGACGAGCTCGTTATCGGTCTCGTCGTCGCCGTCGTCCTTCTCGTCCTCGCCTTCGCTATCGTCGGCTTCGGTGACGTTGATGCCCATGTCCGACAGCATCGACATGATGTCTTCGATCTGTTCGGGCGACGTCGTGTCGGAAGGCAGCACTTCGTTGAGCTGATCGAAGGTCACGAAGCCGCGCTTCTTGGCCTGCTTGATCATCTTCTTCACCGCGGCATCCGACAGGTCGAGCAACGGCGACGGCGCGTCAGCGGCATCCTTCTCAGGAGCATCCGCTGCCTTGTCGTCTTTTTCCTTGTCCTTAACCTGCAGCGTCTTTGCCTTGGTGGCCATTCACTAAGCTCCCGAAACGCGGTCGTGCAAAATGGCGCCACGCGCGCACTTCGCACAATTTCACCTGATCAACTCTCGACGCGCAAAGGGCGGCGCAATTTTCGCCACCCCTTTGAGCCGTCTCGACGGTTTCCATTCTGAAATAGCCGCGAGGCTATTAAGTTTCGCTTAACCCTGTTTTTGCAGCCAAACCATGGATTTGGCGAGTCTTTTTGCGGGTTCGGCCAGCGCCGTCCGCAGCATTTTTGTTATCAGACATTACGCTGGAACCGGCCCGATAATTCGCCGAACCCTTCAATCAGGGCTTCGGTCCCATCGGCTTCTGCCATCCGGGCCTGGATATCCTGCAACCATGCCAGATTGGCCTCGCTGGAGTCTTCAGCCAAAGCCGCTTCCGCATCTTTTCTTTCCCTAAGTAAGGCGTGGGTTTTCTGATGCAAGGCAACGAGTTGACGCCAGGTCGATAAAACATCCTCGCGCGCGGCGCCGATCTGCGCCCCCCACACCGCCTGGGTTGTGATCGCCTTCTCAACCCTTTGAAGAATCTGCGATAATCCGCCCGCTTCGAGGTCGGCCCGCATCTTCTCGGCCTGCTCCTCGACGTCAGGGGAATGGTGATGGTCGTGGGCAAAGGCCGCGATAATGGCGGCCCTGAGCTTGTGCGCCTCGGGATGGGCAAGCTCGAGGGCTGCCACCTCCTCGAGATGGTCGTGCAGCAGCCAGGGGTGATTGATCAGGGATTGCAGGATCAGGGCCTCGCGGCGCGAGATCGCGCTGCGCTGGCCGCGCATGATCGGGCTGTTGGCGAGCTGGGGGCTCGCGGCCTGATAGGGACCCCGTGGAATCCCGGGGGTGGCGCCGCCCTTGGCGCCAAACCGGCCACCCTGGGACGGCCCGCGGGGGGCAAACTGGCGGGGTGATTCGCCGCCACGGCCGCCGCCGAAATTGCCCCCGCCGTAACCGCCACCGCGGCCATAACCGCCGCGGCCGCCCTCCGGGGCGAAGTTGCGTTGCAGCCGCTCCTGCAGGTCCTGCCGGTAATAGCGGCGCACCACCTCGTCGCGGATGCCGTTGGTCATCTCGCCTATCCGCGCCTCCAGCGCGGCGCGGCGCTCGGGCGTGTCGAAATTGCCGCCCTCGATCTCGCGCGACCAGATCATGTCGGCGAGCGGACGCGCCGCCGAGATCACCTCCTCGATCGCGCCGCGGCCGCCGGAGCGGGCGAGATCGTCGGGATCCTGGCCTTCCGGCAGCAGCGCGATACGCAGGCTCTTGCCCGGCTTGAGCTGCGGCAATGCAAGGTCGGCAGCACGATACGCCGCCTTCTGCCCGGCGCGGTCGCCGTCGAAGCAGAGGATCGGCTCGTCCACCATTTTCCAGAGCAGGCCGAGCTGATTCTCGGTCAGCGCGGTGCCGAGTGGCGCGACGGCGCCGGGAAAGCCCGACGTCACCATCGCAATAACATCGACATAGCCTTCGACGACGATCAGCTGCGCGCCGTCATGCGCGGCCTGCCGCGCCGTGAACAGGTTGTAGAGATTGTCGCCCTTGTGAAACAGCGTGGTTTCCGGCGAATTCAGGTACTTCGCGGGGACGTCCTTCTCCAGCGCGCGGCCGCCGAACGCGATAACGCGGCCGCGGCCATCCGTGATCGGAAACATGACGCGGTCGCGGAAACGATCGAACGGCACCGGCTTGTCCTCGCCGGACACCAGCAGCCCCGCCTCCACCATGTCCTCGGTGGAGATTCCCAACGCGCCCAGATGCTCCTTCAGTGCGAAGCGATCCGGCGGTGCGTAGCCCATCCGGAACTGGAGCTGGGTCGCCGGCGAGATGCTGCGGTCGGCGAGGTAGCCGCGGGCCTTGGCGCCGTTGCGCGAGGCCAGCGTGTCGGCGAAGAATTTTGTCGCCAGTTCCATCACGTCATGCAGGGTGCGGCGATGCTGCTCGTGCCGTGCCGCATCGGGCGTCACGGCCGGCAGCGACACACCCGCCATCGCCGCCAGGCGTTCCACCGCCTCGGGGAATGTCACGCCCTCGGTCTTCATCAGGAAGTCGAAGATGTTGCCGTTCAGCCCGGAGGAGAAGTCAAACCAGGCCTGCTTCTGGTCGTTGACGAAGAACGACGGCGTCTTCTCCTGCTGGAACGGTGACAGACCCTTCCACTCTCGCCCGGCCTTCTTGAGCTTGACGCGCCTGCCCACGACTTCCGAGACCGGAAGCCGGGCGCGCAGTTCATCAAGGAATTCGGGCGTGAAACGCATCAGTTAGGATTCTGGGCTCGGGCGGCGAATCGCGGACAACCGGTTAGCCATATAGCGGCACGACCAAGCATGCCGAACAATGTGGGGCTTTTCCGGGCTATTCACAGGCCCGGTCTGTCATGGCTCCGTCGAGCGGGCTACCCCCGAATCCACGGTGGAGAGCTTGCGCGGCAAGCTTGCTCCCTTCCCGGTTCCGGGATTGGATAGGCCATGTTCACGACATTCCGAGGCGGACAGAGCGGCGGCTGGCAGGTCACGTCCATCACGCGGGTGAAGGGCGAGACGCTGCCGAAGGTTGCCGCGCTGTCGATCGTTGCGAGCGAGGCGATCGCGCTGCCGCTGCTGCCGGCGCAGACCTCCTGGCGGCTTGCCGGCGTTGCCAGCCATCTGCGCTACACCGAGAAGGAGGAGCGCGAGAAACTCGCCGCCGTGCAGTCCGGGCTCGGCCGCAGCGAGGCAACGCACGCGGCGCTGATCCCGATCCGAAAATCCGCGGCATGGTGGGAGCTGACGCAGGAGGAGCGCCGCAAGATCTTCGAGGACAAGTCGCACCACATCGCCGGCACGCTGAAATTCCTCCCCGCCATCGCCCGCCAGCTGTTTCACGCCCGCGACCTCGGCATGCCCTTCGACTTCCTGACGTGGTTCGAATTCGCGCCCGACCATGCGAGCCTGTTCGACGAGCTGGTCGCCATGCTGCGCGCGACCGAGGAATGGAGCTTCGTTGAGCGCGAGGTCGACATCCGCGTCGAGCGGGAAATTTGACGCAGCTAGTGCTCGAGAAACTTCCCTGATGCGATCCGCGGCAGTTCGGTGACCGGCCAGTTGTAGAGATAGGTCCACGCCTGGCTCGCGCTGCCGTCGGCGCGCGTGACCTCGAGCATCTCGCGGAGATATTCGGTCGGCGGAGGAAAGCCCTCGCCGCAGGCCTCGTACATGTCGAATTCACGCAGCATGGCCTCGCGCTCGCGCAAGCGGAACAATTCACCGTGCACGATATCGGCGGGATCGTCCGACACGACGAGGCCCGGATAGTGCTTCACGAGGTAGAGCCGGCCGCGGCACTGCGCCGGCCCGAGGAATTCGGCGTTGCCCGTGAGCAGCTTCGCCATCGGATGGTCGAAGCCGCGCATCAACGTGCCGTAGACGAAGAGGAGATCGGAGATCATTGATACCTGGTCATTCCGGGGCGATGCGAAGTATCGAACCCGGAATCTCGAGATTCCGGGTCTGGCGCTAGCGCACCATCCCGCAATGACAGAAAAAGTCGAAGGATGCTAGGCCACCACCTCGTCGGTCACCACCACGAACTTCGCCAGCGTCATGCGGCCGAAGCTCGTGGTCAGCGCAACGTCGGCAGCGTCGCGGCCGGTCGCCATCAGGATGCGGCCGATCCGCGGCGTGTTGTGGCGGGCGTCGAAGGTGTACCACTGGCCCGACAGATAGACCTCGAACCAGCCGGAAAAGTCCATCGGCGCGGGATCCGGCGGCACGCCGATGTCGCCGAGATAGCCGGTGCAGTAGCGCGCCGGAATGCCCATGCAGCGGCAGAAGGTGAGCGCCAGATGCGCGAAGTCGCGGCAGACGCCGGTGCGGCTTTCATAGACGTCGTGCGCCGACTTCATGTGATGGGCATGCTGGTAGCCGAACGTCACATGGTGATGCACGAAATCGGTGATCGCCTGCACCCGCGCCCAGCCGGGCTGCGAGTTGCCGAACAGCGACCAGGCGATGTCGGTCAGCTTGTCGGTCTCGCAATAGCGGCTCGGCATCAGATAGAGCAGCATGTCATCGGGCAACTGCTCGACCGGCAGCTGCTGCGCCGCCGGATTGACGATGTCGGGCAATCCGGAATCGCGCACCAGCGCGTTGCCGCGGAAGGTGACGCCGCCGGCTGGCGCAACCAGACGCCCACAGACATTGCCAAAGCCGTCGCGATAGAGGCCGATCGGGACATCCGGCTCGGTCGAAATACTCTCGGTGCCGACGATGTCGGCGTAGCGGGAGGGATGGATCGACAGCATGATCACCATCGGGGTCGGCTGCGCCGCCGTGTATGTGATCTCGAAGCCGACCCTGATCTGCATCGTCAGGCCGTCTCCCGCTCCGCCACGCTCTCGCCGACCGAGACGACCTTGATGTCGACATCCATCGCGAGATAAGCATCCGCGGCGCCGAGATAGACGCCATGCAGCGGAACCGCCTGGCGCGGATCGCGCGCCACCGCGACGCGAATCAGATCGCAGGTGCCGACGATGCCGTTGGTCGGATCGAACTCGATCCAGCCTGCGCTCGGCAGATAGACCTGCACCCAGGCGTGGGTCGAGCCGCCGCCGACATAGCCATGCGCGCTGCCGGGGGGCATCGCGAGATAGCCGGAGACGAAGCGCGCGGCGATTCCGAGCCGGCGCAGCGCCTCGATCATGAACAGCGCATAGTCGCGGCAGGTGCCGGACTTCGTGCGCAGCGTATCGAGCGGATGCTGGGTGCCCTGCTCATAACGCTTGCGATAGCTGAACGCCTCGCGAATGCCATGGGTCATTTCGCTGAGGATCTTGAAAGTCAGCGTCGGCGCCTCGACATCGAGGAAGCTCCGCGCCCAGGCCGACAGCTCGCCGTTCGGATCGCCATATTGCGGCGTGATGAACTGCTGCAGATCCGGGAATTCCTCATCATCGTAGAGAAACGGATAGAAGTACGCAGGATCGTCCGGCGTCAGCGCGAACGTATCGGCCGGATTATGCTCCACCGTCGCGGTAGAGACAAAGGACAGCGTGTCGGCGCGTTCGTCGAAGGCGGCGATCGCCACGCTGTTGCCGAACACGTCGTGAATCCAGCGCAGCGACATCGGCTGCGGATCGATCACAAGCGCACTGTCGAGCACGCGCAGATCATGCCCATCGCGGGGGCGCAGCATGATGCGGTGCTCGCCGAACGCCACCGGGCGCACGTAGCGATAAACGGTCTTGTGATGGATAGTCAGGAGCGGCATCTTCAAACAATCATCGTGATTCCGGACGGTATAATCTATAGAGAAAGCTGCTCGATTCCAAACCAGCATGCCGCTTGAATAGGCAAAGTTGAGGAAAAAGGCCCTTGAATTACGGCGGTGGTCCATCGCTTCTGCTCGCGAGCACCGATGTTTCACCGGTTCTTGAACGTAATGCTGTCGGCCGCTCACCGTTCCTATTCACCTGCGATCACTTCGGCAGGCGGATTCCCTCCCCGCTCGGCGATCTCGGCCTGCCCGAAACCGAGCTCGAGCGGCACATCGCCTGCGACATCGGTATCGCCGGCGTCGCAACCCAGCTCTCCGACCTGCTCGGCGCGCATCTGATCGCGCAGCGCTACTCGCGGCTCGTGATCGACTGCAACCGTCCGCCGCATGTCGCAAGCTCGGTGCCGCTGATCAGCGAAGCCACCACGGTGCCGGGCAATGAAGGCCTGTCGCGCGAAGCCGCCGAGATGCGGCGCGCGCAGATCTTCGATCCCTATCATCAGCGCATCGAGGAGGTCATCAACGAACGTGCGCGACAAGGCATGCCGACGGTGCTGGTGTCGCTGCACAGCTTCACACCGGTCTATGCCGGCATCGCCCGCCCCTGGCACATCGGCACACTCTACCACCGCGACACGATGCTGCCGCCGCGGCTGCTGAAGCATCTGCGCAGCGAAGGCGATCTCGTGGTCGGCGACAACGAGCCTTATGCGGTCAGCGACGAGACCGACTACACGATCCCCGTGCATGGCGAGAAACGCGGCCTGATGAATTCGGGCATCGAGATCCGCCAGGACCTGATCTCCGACCAGGCCGGCGAGACGGGGTGGGCCGAGCGGCTGGCGCGCATCCTCGGCGAGATCGAGACGACCTTGCGCGCGGAAGCGCTGATCTAGGGCATACGACGGCCACCGCTTCACCTCGCCCCGCATGCGGGGAGAGGCCGGATCGCATCGTGAGATGCGATCCGGGTGAGGGGGAGCCTCCGCAAATACAGCTATCGGCGAATTTCGCGGAGACAGCCCCTCACCCCAGCCCTCTCCCCGTAAGAACGGGGAGAGGGAGCGCAGCAGCGATCGGGCAAGCCGGCGTCAGTTCGGCCGGCGCCGCCAGATGAACACGAGATAGAGCAACACCGGCAGGCCGAGCGCCGCCCAGGAGACGGCATCCCACCAGCCGTCGCCGACCAGCGCGCTGATCAATCCCACCGTGCTCACGACCGCGATGACGAGCGGAGCGGCGAATATCCGGGTCAGTGAACGATGTACGACCATGCCGATGTCACGACATGAGTGCGGGGCTGTCGATGGAGGCGGCGTTGGCGATGGCGCGCTCCTGGCTCACGCCTGTCCCGCGGCGGCGCATCCACAAATGCACGCCGGTCACCAGGATGAAGATGGTGAGGATATCGAGCAGCGCCCAGACGATCTTGAGCGGCATGCCGCCATAGTCGCCGAAATGCAGCGGCTGCGAGACATACAGCGTCGAGACATACCAGGGCATGTCGCGGCTGTCGGTCAGCGTGCCGGCTTCCGCATCGATCAGTGCGGGCTTCAGCAGACGCGACGTCAGCGGCGTATCGCCGTGCAGAAATACCGCGTAATGGCTCTTGCTGCTAAAGAGTGTTCCCGGGAAAGCGACGAAGCTCGGCGTCATTCCGGGCACCGCATGCCTCGCCACCTCGATGGCGCCGTTCAGCGAGGTCAGCTTCGAGGGCACCGGCCGGTCCTTGTACTGCGCGGTCATCTCGGCGAGCTGGCCGAATTGCCACATCTTGAGCACGAGATCGGCCCAGGTGTTGATGACGCCGGTGAAGCCGACAACGAGTGTCCAGGCGACCAGCAGGATGCCTGCGAGATTGTGGACGTCGAGCCAGCGCACGGCACGTGTCCGTTGGGCGCGGTAGGCGCCGAAGCGCAGCTTCCGCATCGACGGCGCATAGACCACGATGCCGGAAATGATCGCGACGCAGAACAGGATCCCCATCAAGCCGAGAAACAGCTTTCCGGGTAGCCCTGCGAACATGTCGGTGTGCAGCTTCAGCATGATGTAGGTGAAGCGGCCGGTCACATCGGGGGAATCGAGATAGGCGCCGGTGTGCGTATCCATCCGGATCAGCAGGTTGTTGGTCGGATCTGCATCGATCGTCGGACCGACGCTGACCCACATCGCACCGGGTTCGTCACGATCCCAGATCAGGAAGTGCGGCACCTTGCCCGGCGCCTGCGCCAGCGCGTGGGCGAGCAGATGGTCGAGATTGGCCGGAGGCGTGCCTGCCGGCGCCTCGGCCGGCTTGACCTGGTTGTGCAGGAGATCATCGATCTCGTCGTGGAAGATCAGCGGCAGGCCGGTAATGCACAACAGCAGCATGAACAATGTGCAGATCAGGCTGGTCCATTTATGGACGGCGCCCCATCGCCGCAGGGATTTGGTCGTCGCAGTCAACTTCGCTACCTGATTTCAGAGACTCCATTGTTGCCATCACTAACACGGTGAAAGATGCGCGCGGCCGCACAGCGATTAGAACCCGTCCAGCCTTGGACGTATCGTTGCGCGTGTTGCGATCACGCAACGAGCGCCTGCGGGAACTGCGACGATGCGCCTCGCGCTGTCAGCAGAATTCTTAGGGCCGTTCTAAATGGAATCGCGGCGATCGGGTCTGCGTCAACCAGCCGGTGCGGCCTGAACGGGATGCTTCGCATGCCATTTGGGGCCCGGCCCGCGCATGTAGTGAAGCTCGGGCCGGTAGGGATCGCGAACTCGCTCGATGAAATTCCGCCAGCCGGTCGCGATCGCATTCATGCAACGGCGAGGTGATGACAATGGCGGCTGCAATGACGGCATGGCTCGCCCTCAGTGCGCTTTGCCGAGCACGAATGCGAAGGGCAGGATCACGATCTCCTCGCCGTCCTCGTCGCTGACATGCACGGCCCAGTCGCGCCAGTCTTCCAGACTGACCGTTGCGACCAGCGAGCGCATCATGGAGGTCGCCGCCTCGCAGGCCTCGGTGAGGCTCGTCACCGAGGTGCCGCGGCGATCCATCAGCACCCCGCGCGTATTCGAGCAATGGAAGTAGACCTGTGTCATCTCCGTATCCTCGCAAGCTCCGGGCGAGCAGGCTCGCCACTGCATGACGAAGCTTTACGCAGACCGAGCGCGACCATCCGTGACACAGCTCACACAGGCGCGGGCGGGGCGGCGACCCGCCTCACCAAATCGCGATTTGACAGTTCTCCTGAATTTGTCAAAATCGTCAAATGGGACCAAAAACCCGCATTCTCGATGCCACCATGCTGGTTTTCCGCCGGCACGGCTTTCGCCGCTCCTCGATCGAGCAGGTCGCCGAGGCGGCCGGCCTGACGCGGCAGGCGCTCTATCACCACTTCGAGTCCAAGGAAGCGCTGTTTCGCGCCGTGATCGAGCGTGTCCATGAATCCGCGATCGCGGCGGAGGAGACGGCCGTTGCCGAGGCGGAAACCGCGGGCGGCAATCTCGGCGACATTCTTGCCGCGGGGATGACCGCGCGGATGTCAACCATGATCGCCTCGCTGGACGGCTCGCCGCATCTCGAGGAATTGTATTCCGAACACCTCGTGCACGCCCGCGACCTCTACCAGACCTATGCCGCGCGCTACGCGGAGCGCATGGTCGCGACCATCGCGCGGATCGTGCGCAAGCAGCAGCTTGCGCTGCCGCAGGGCCTCTCGCCGGTCGAATTCGCGCGGCTGGTCGAAATGTCGATATACGCAGCGAAGTCGCAGTATCCGGCGATGCAGCCGGCCGATGCGTTCCTGAAGGACATGGCGATCATGGTGCGGACCCTCTGCGCCGGCGCACTACCGAAATCCGAGAAGCCGCCCGTCAAGAAGGCAGCGCCCCCGAGAAAGCCGACACGCAGGACAGCTGGAGGACAGCCATGACCACGACGACCATCAACGGCCGCGTCGAATCCTTGCCCGACGATCCCGATGTGCTCCTGATCGACATCGTGCGCGACCAGCTCAAGCTCACCGGCACCAAGCTCGTGTGCGGCGCCGGCGTCTGCGGCGCCTGCACGGTGCTGGTCGACGGCGCGGCGGTCGCAAGCTGCCTGATGCCGGCGCAAGCCGCTGCCGGCAAGGCGGTGACGACGGTGGAAGGCATCGGCGCAGCACAGCTGCATCCGGTACAGAAGGCATTCATGGCGCATGACGCCCTGCAATGCGGCTTCTGCACGCCGGGCTTCATCGTGGAAGCGACCGCGTTCTGCGACCAATGGCGCGCGACCAAGGGGATGGCGGTGCCTTCATGCGAGGAGATCGGCGCGGCACTGTCGGGCCATCTCTGCCGCTGCGGCGCCTATGACGGAATTTTCCGCGCGGTGGCGGACGCCTGCGCCGGCCGTTTCGATGGCGACAATGTCGCAGCCCCTCGCATCGAGGCGCGCGACAAGGTGACGGGCGCGGCGAAATACACCGTCGACATCAACCATGATGGCCAGCTCGAAGGCCTGATCCTGCGTTCGCGCGACGCGCATGCGCGCATCACCGTGCTCGATCTCGCGCCGGCCCGCGCCCTGCCCGGCGTCGCCGCGGTGTCGCTGCTCGGCGACGATCGGATCGTGCGCTATGTCGGCGATCCGATTGCGGCGGTCGCAGCCCGCGATCGCAAGTCCGCGCTGGCTGCGCTGGCCGCGATCAAGGTAAGCAGCGAAAAGCTGCCCGCGGTGGTCGGGCTCGACGCCGGACGCAAGGACGGCGCGCCCGTGGTGTTCGACAAAGCGAGCCGCAAGCGCGCCGGCAACGTCTCGGAGGCGGCCGGCGGACCGGCGCCCTGGAAGCAGAACATCCGCGGGCCGACCGCGGTGTTCTCGACCCGCGCCAAGAAAGCCCGCAGCTGGGTGGATGAGGCACGCCAGGCGAACAACCGGCTGCTGGTCGAAGCAACCTTCCGAACCGCCACGCAACAGCATGCATGCCTCGAGCCGCACGCCGCGGTGGCGCGCTTCGACGGCGACCGGCTGACCCTGCACGCCTCGACCCAGCAGGTGTTCCACCTGAGGGAGCAGATCGCAAAGCGCTACAAGATCGATCACGACAAGGTCCGCGTGATCGCCGACCACGTCGGCGGCGGCTTCGGATCGAAGGCCAGCCTCGGCACCGAGACGATCGCAGCCATTGAGCTCGCGCGCGAAGCGAAAGCGCCGGTGCGCGTCGCCTATGATCGGCAAGAGGAGCTCTCGGTCGCAGGTTACCGGCCGGCCGCCGAGCTGAAGGTCGCGCTGCTCGCTTCCGACCAGGGCGGCCTGAAAGCGCTCTCCGTCACCGCGCATGCCGATACGGGGGCCGCCACCAACTCGACTATCGCGGGCCTGGCGCGGCTGATCTATCCGGCCGAGGCGAAGGACCTCTCGGATTTCGACGTCATCAGCAATCTGCCGCCCGGCGCCGCCTTCCGCGGCCCCGGCGGTCCGCCGATGGCGTTCGCGGTCGAGCAATCGATCGACGAGGCCGCGCTGCGGCTCAAGGTCGATCCGATCGCCCTGCGCAAGCGCTGGGATCCCGATCCCAACCGTCAGCGGCTCTACGACTGGGCATCCGGTCTCGATATCTGGCGCAATCGCAAACCGCAGCAAAACGGGCGCTATCGCCGAGGCATCGGAATGGCGGCGGGTTACTGGCTCTATCTCTGGCAGCCCAACGTGAAGGTCGAGGTCGCGGTCAAGGGAGGCCGCATCGTCGCCAGCACCGCCACCCAAGACATCGGCACCGGTACCCGCAGCGTGCTGGCCGACACCATCGCGCGCGAGTTCGATCTCGAACCGTCTGACATCGATGTGCGGATCGGCGATTCATCGCTGCCCGAAGGGCCCGGCTCCGGCGGCAGCCGCGTTACCGCTTCGGTGATGCCGCCGACGCTGCAGGCGGTGCGCAAGCTGAAGGCCGCGATCCTCGAACAGGCCACGCGAAAACCCGCGCCCGGCTCGAACGCGCCCTGGCGCGAGCTGATCGCGCGCTCGCCCGACATCGCGGTGACGGAGGCGCGCGGCGAGGACGGCAAGAACACCGCGCCCGGCATTCGCTCGCCGCTGCGCGAAGTCGGCCTGATGGGCATGGTGTTCGGCTGGATGATGCGGCGCTTCTCGAATATTGCGGTCGGCGCCGGCGTGCCGAGTTCGGTGCAGGTGATCGAGGTCGAGGTCGACACCTGGCTTGGCCATGTCCGCGTGCTCAACGTGCATACCGGGATTGCGGTCGGCAAGATCGCTTCGCCCGCGCTGGCGCGCAGCCAGGCCTGCGGCGCGGTGATCCAGGGCCTCGGCTACGCGCTCTACGAGGCGCGTGAACTCGATCCGAACAGCGGCGACGTCCTGACCGCCGGGATGGAGGATTATCGCATCCCCGGCATTGCCGACACGCCCGAGATCAATGTGCATTTCGACGAAGCCGGCTTCGACCACGTGCTCGGCAACAGCGTCGGCATCGGCGAGGCATCGACGGTGCCGACCTCGGCCGCCGTCGCCAACGCGATCTACGACGCGATCGGCGTCCGCCTTACTGAAATTCCAATCCGGCCCGACCGCATCGTCGCCGCGCTGAAAGGGAGGACCGCCGCATGAGCGTCGCAACCGCAGAGGTCATCACCGCGCCCGAATTCCGCGCCGCCGGCACCGACCTGTCGGAACGCCGCCGCAGCGGCCTGTCATGCGGATCGATCATCGATCTCACCGCAAGTCCCGATACGATCGGTATCGCGTGGAGCACAGACGGCGCGGCGCGCGTCGGCGCGCTGACCGCCATCGCTGCGATCGCATCCGACGCGCGGCTCGCGCAGGCCTATCCCGGCATCACTGCCGCCGCGCAGGGCCTCGCCACGCCGCAGATCCGGCACATGGCGACCATCGGCGGCAATCTCGCACAGCGCTCGCGCTGCTGGTACTTCCGCAATCCGCAGATCGCCTGCCTCAAGAAGGGTGGCTCCGACTGTCCGGCGCGATCGGGCAACCACCTCTATCACGTTGCGTTCGATCTCGGCCCCTGCGTGGCGCCGCATCCGTCGACCATGGCGATGGCGCTGCTCGCCTATGATGCGAAGGTGACGACGGACACGCGCAGCGGATTGTCGATCTCCGACCTGCTCGGCGACGGCAGCAACGGCACGGCCGACAATCTGCTCGCGTCCGGCGAACGGATCGAACGGATCGAGCTCCCGGCTCCGCTTGCCGGCGAGCGCGCGCTGTACAAACGCGCCATCAGCCGCTCCTATGCGGAATGGCCGCTGGTCGAGATCTGCGTGCGGGCCGTGGTAACCGGCGGCATATTCCAGCAGGTCCACATCACGGCGGGCGGCATCGCCCCGGTGCCGCTGCGCCTTGCGGCAAGTGAGGCGGTGCTGCAAGGGAAGCCGGCGAATGCGGCGACCATCGCGCAAGCCGCCGAGCTGGCGACATCGGGGGCAAAACCGCTGCCGATGGCCGGCTACAAGCTCGAGCTGCTGACGGGCCTGGTGCGCGACGTGGTGGAGCGGATCGCCGTGTAGCTGAGCCTCAGCGCGCCCGCGTCAAAGCCAGCCAGATGCCGCCGCCGATCATGAAGCCGCCGGAGATCCGCGACATCAGCCGCGTCCGCTCCTTGGAGAAGAATTTTCGGGCGCGACCTGCGGCCAGCGCGTAGGCGGCATCGGTCAGCACGGCGGTTGCCATGAAGGTAACGCCGAGCAGCGCCACCTGCGGCAGGTGCGGCTTGTCCATGTCCATGAACTGCGGGATGAAGGCGCCGAAGAACACCAGAACCTTCGGGTTCGAGAGCAGCACCAGAAAGCCTTGCAGGAAGAAGCCGCCGCGCGGCGGCGGCGGCTTGTCGTCGGTGCCGACACCTTCGACCGGCGAGCGAATCAGCTTGATGCCCAGCCAGACCAGATAGGCCGCACCGGCGAAGCGCACCCAATTGAACCAGTAACCCATGGTGGCCATCAGCGAGGTCAGGCCGACCGCGACAATGCCGATCACGATCGCAAGCCCGACCTGCGCGCCCAGCACATTGGTCAGCGCGGCACGCGTGCCGTAGCGCAGCCCGTTCGCGATCACCATCGTGACGATCGGACCAGGCAACAGCGCCAGCGCAATGCAGGCGGCGACGAAGGCGAAATAGGCTTGCAGGGACATGGGGGGCTCTTTTGCTTGTTCCTGACATTATGCATGCGGAGGAGGTCGATGGAAGCGGCACCGTCGCTCCCTCTCCCCGTCCTTCACGGGGAGAGGGTCGGGGTGAGGGGCTTTCTCCGCCCGGCAGTGCGAGCCGTTAGACCGGTACCCCCTCACCCGGATCGCATCTTGCGATGCGATCCGACCTCTCCCCGCAGGCGGGCCGAGGCGAAGAGGCGCACTACGCTCAGCGCCACTCCATGGCCGCCGCCATCCACGTCCTGATCTCTCGCCCCTCCAGAAACTTCAACGTCGCCTGTCGCACCTTTGCAGCCTCTCCGCTGCCGTACGCCGCTACGGCCATGAGATCGCAGCGGTGCGACACTGCGATGCCGATCGCGGTGCGGTTTCGGTCGAGATCATAAGCCCTGATCCGTCCCGGCATGCCGGCGACATCAATGACATCGCCCGCCTTCAGCGGCGCAAAGCGCGGGGTGATCATGTCGACATCGGAAACCCGATCGACCTCGTCGTCATCGGCGACGCCGCCGTCGCAGTTGCAGAAGCCGGGCTTCGGCCTGAGATAGACCTCGACATCAATGCCGCACTCCGCAGCGCCGCAACGGAAGGCACGGCCGGCGGGCCAGCCGTCGCGCGGGAACGGCCAGGCGATTTCGTGCCACTGCGCGGCGCGCGGCGGCGCCATCTCATAGCCGGCCACGGCCGACAGGCCGCCGAGCGCCAGGAACATCGCCGCGATGACCGGCCACGAGCGCATCATCGCGTGCTCACGGCAGGCCGGCAACGGCACGCGCCGCGCCGGTCAGTTCGAGAATATGCAGCCCGGTGTTGGCGCGATCGACCGCGTAGATGTAGCCGCGCTCGTCGGTCTCGACATTGTTGGTCTGGATCGCGACCTTGCAGCGATCACGGCTGTCGATCGTGACGCAGCGCTTGTCGGTCGCGGCGGTGATGGAGGGAATGAAGTAGCCGACTTCCTTGGGGTGATAGGGATCGCGGATATCGAGCGCGCGGACGCCGGCGTTGAAGAAGGCGATGAAGGCCAGCTTCTTGTAGTAGACCGGCGCCATGCTCTCATTCGACGAATGCGAGCCGAACCGGCCGCCGCGCTCGCAGAATGAGCCGGAGGCCTCGGGCACGGTGTAGCTCGAGATCATCATCGGCCGCGTCTCGGTGGTGACATCGGCGAACCACACCATCTGCCGCGCCTCGCCGCATTCGTTGAGGATCGCCTCGTCGACGATCATCACGATGTCGCGGCTCTTGCCGTCCTTGTCGTGAACGAACTCCGCGATCGGCATGCCCAGCATCGGAAACACCGTGTGCGCACCGTTCATCACCGACAGCGGCATCCGCGCGATCTCCGGGAATGTCAGATTGTCTGGGTCGGCTCCTTCGGCCCATTGACGAGCTTGTCGCGATCGACGATCCGCAGGACGCCGCCCTTGTTGGTGCCGTAGCCGAAATAGACGCGATTGCCCTGCGGCCCGGTCGAGATCGGCCCGTGCAATTCGGTCGGCACCGCACCGGTCGCGCCCGGCTCCTGCCCCGGCAGCCCGAAGTCCCTGATCTTCTTTGGCTGCGCGGGATCGGAGAGATCGTAGATCTGCGTCATCCGCCGGGTGCGCCAATCCGGTGCGCCCGATACCAAGAAGGCGATGCCTGTGCTGCACTCCCAGAAATTCTTGTGCGTGTCCTTCAATCCGCCGATCCGGGTGACGAGCACGGGATTGGCGGGATCGGCCACGTTCCATATCTCATGCGCTTCGCTGCCGAAGGTGCGCAGCATGTAGACCGCGTTGCGGTCGCCCTTCGGCAGATCCTTGCCGTCACAGATCCGCACCATCTGCGCACCGCCGGATTCATATTTGCCTTCCTGCCCGGGAATGTGCCGCAGATATCTGGGATGCGCGGGATCGGTGACGTCGACGATGGGGGTGCCGTTCGGCTCGGCCTTGCCCGTCATCGGATTGACAGGATCGGGAATGTCGTCGGTGCCGCCGTGATGGCCGATATAGGCGATCCAGCGGTCGCCCTGGTGATGAATGGTCGGCTGATAGGCGCTGCGCGCCTGCAGATCGTTGGTTCCAACCAGCCGCATGTTGGAGGCTTCGGGCGGGTCGCCGATCTTCGGCTGCTGGGCGTTCGCACCATTTGCGAGCAGGACGAAAAGAAACGTGCAGCAAACCGCCGTAACGCGACCACCCATGCGCACCACCCCATGTTCCACGCCAATCTGCGTTGGCTGCACGGAACGCTAGCACGGCGATGCCGGTGCCCAAACACACGCTCTTGACATGCAACCATTTGGTTGCCTATTATCCGACCCATGGATGAAGTCTTCAAAGCTCTCGCGGATGCCTCACGGCGGACGCTGCTTGACCGGCTTCACGAACAGAACGGGCAGACGCTCGGCGAGCTCTGCGACGGCCTCGACATGACGCGTCAGGCCGTCACCAAGCACCTTGGGATTCTCGAGGAGGCCAACCTCGTCACCACGATCAAGCATGGCCGCGAGAAGCTGCATTACCTCAACCCGGTTCCGATCCATCAGATCGGCGAACGGTGGATCAGGAAGTTCGAGCGCGGAAAACTCGCCGCGCTCAGCGAATTGAAAAGACAACTGGAGAAGCGTGATGAGTAAACCGGACTACGTCTACGTCACCTACATCGAGACCACGCCGGAAAAGCTGTGGGACGCGCTGACATCGAGCGAATTCACCGAACGGTTCTGGTTCGGCTATCGCGCGACTTCCGACTGGAAGGTCGGCTCACCCTATTATTTGGCCAAGAACGGCAGTCGCGCCGTGCAGGGCGAGGTGCTGATCGCCGATCCGCCGAACAGGCTCGCCTACAGCTGGGACGTCGTGAAGGAAGGCGTCGAGCGCGAGCAGGTCTCACGCGTGACCTTCGACATCGAACCGCACGGCGGAGTGGTCAAGCTGACCATGACGCACGACAAACTCGGTCCGAAGACGCTGCGCGACATCTCCGGCGGCTGGCCGATGGTCATCGCCAGCCTGAAGAGCTTCCTCGAGACCGGGCGCGAGCTGCCGGCCGACCTGCTCAACAGCGGCGCCAGGGAGGCCTCCCATGCCTAAGCCCGAATTCGTCTACGTCACCTACATCGAGACCACGCCGGAGAAGCTCTGGGATGCCCTGACATCGAGCGAGTTCACGCAGCAATACTGGTTCGACACCGAGCTCAGGTCGAACTGGACCGTCGGCGCGCCGGTGGCGCTGGTGATGAACGGCAAGGTCACCGACACCGGCGAGATCCTCGAGTTCGACCGGCCGCGCCGCCTCGCCTACACGTTCAAGCACGAGGCCGATCCTGAAATGCGCAAGGAACCGGCGACCAAGGTGGTCTTCACGCTCGAACCATTTGGCAGCGTCGTGAAGCTGACCGTCACGCATGACGGCTTCGGCGTTGGCAGCAAGCTGTTCGAGGGCATCTCCAGCGGTTGGCCGGTGATACTGTCCGGGCTCAAGAGCCTGCTCGAGACCGGCAAGGTGTTCAGGATTGCGCCCGAGACGCTCGGGCTCGACTGCGCCTAGCCATGAAGATCTACCGAAGGACACGCGCGGACATGAACATCGAGAAATTCAAACCGGCGATCGTCTACGCGATCTGCATCGCCTCGCCGCCCGAGAAGGTATGGCAAGCACTGACGAACGCCGAACTCAGCCGGAAGTATTTTTCCGGCAACGCGGTCGAGGTCGATCTCCGGGTCGGCGGCGCCTACATCGTACGCACGCCCGACGGCGCGCTGCACATCTCCGGCGAGGTGATCGAGTGCGATCCCCAGAAGCGGCTGACCGTCACCTTCAACGTCAACTGGCCGCAGCTCGTCGAAAAGCTCGGACCGACGCTCGTCACTTACGAGATCGAGCCAGCCGGCGACGGCGTGAAGCTGACGATGTTGCAGTCGCATGACCGCCCGATCAGCGACGACATCCTGTCCGGCGGCAGGACCGGCTGGCCGGCGATCCTCTCCAGCCTGAAGAGCCTGCTGGAGACCGGCAAAGCCATGGTGATCCCGATGGAACCGCCGCTGCGCATGCTGGCCGCGCTGAGGGAATTGGGAATTCCGATGCCGGGGTGAGGTGAGCGACGCGGCCGTCCCGTACTCCGCTGTCGTCCCTGCCTAGGACCGATCGACATTCATTGCATCCAGATCATTGCGGCTGCGAGATGGATGAAGCCGGTAAAGTTAACGGTTCGCCTGTCATAACGGGTTGCCAGGCGTCGGAAGTGTTTGAGCTGGCAGAAGCAGCGCTCGATGCGGTTTCGCTGTTTGTAGACGTTGGCGTCGTGCGGAATGATGATCCTGCGGGTGCGGTTTGACGGGATCACCGCCGTTGCGCCGATTTCCGCGATGATCCCACGCAGGGCGTTACTGTCATAGGCTTTGTCGGCGAGCACGGCATCGCCGCTCTGGCCATCGAGCAGCGCGGGCGCCTGGGTGATATCATTAACCTGCCCAGCCGTGACGATGAAGCGGAGCGGACGGCCGAGCGCATCGGCCAGCATGTGGATCTTGGTGGTCAGTCCGCCTCGGGAACGCCCCAGCGCCTGATCTTTGGCCCCCCTTTTCCGCTCGTCGCCTGCTGGTGGGCGCGAACGATGGTGCTGTCGATCATCAGATACTGGTTGTCGCGATCGGCGGTCAGAGTAGCGAACACGCGCTCCCAAACGCCAGCATGGCACCAGCGACTGAAGCGCTGATGCACCGTTTTCCACTTGCCGTACCGCTCCGGCAGGTCGCACCAGTGTGCGCCCGACCGCAAAACCCACAAACATCCGTTGACGAACAGACGATTATCCGCAGCCCTACGTCCCGGGTCGCCAGCTTTCCCCCGGCAACAATGGCGATATCCTCACCCATTGCGCCTCGGTCAGCTCATATCGCTTCGCCACCATCATCTGCTCCGTGTCGAATCACGGAACTCTGTGAATCAGCGATCAAACCAATTGGGAATTCTGAATGTCGATCGGCCCTAGTGCGCAATTGCGCACGGGAGCAGCGACCCATAGCCACCGCTCATCGTGGCGGAGCACGCTGGAGCCACAGCGTCGCGGAACAATAAACAGCTGTCCCGGATCGCGCTCGCTTGTCCGGGACGACAGTCGAAAGAATCTAGCCCAGCGCGCGCAGCTCGCGCCGCAGCACCTTGCCCGTCGCCGTCATCGGCAGGCTGTCGGCGAACTGCACGAAGCGCGGATATTCGTGAGCGGCGAGTTGGACCTTGACGAACTCCTGTATCTCGCGCGCCAGTGCATCGCTCGGCGCATGGCCCGGCCGCAGCACGATCCAGGCCTTGATCGATTCGGTGCGGATCGGATCGGGAATGCCGACCACAGCCGACATCGCGACCGCCGGATGCTTCATCAGCGTGTGCTCGATCTCGGACGGCCCGACGCGATAACCCGCGGTGGTGATGACATCGTCCTCGCGGCTGACGTACCAGAAATAGCCGTCCTCATCCTGCACGCCGAGATCGCCGGTCAAAAGGAATTCGCCGGCATACTTCTTCGCGGTGGCCTCGGGATTGCGCCAGTACTCGATCATCGTGCACGGGCACGGCTGCCGCACGCCGATGATGCCGCGCTGTCCGCGCGGCAGCTCCTCGCCCTTGTCGTTGACGATGCGGACGTCGAAGCCCGGCGTCGCACGGCCCATCGAGCCCGGCCGGATCGGAAACAGGTTGGAGTTGCTGCCGATCACGAGATTGCATTCGGTCTGCCCGAACACCTCGTGGGCATCGATGCCGAAGGTCTCGCGCACCCAGCCCAGCAATTCGCCGCCGAGCGACTCGCCGCCGGTGAAGATGCTGCGCAGCTTGACGCCTGAATTCTTCACATTGGCCTGCCGCATCAGCTTCAGCGCGGTCGGCGGCAGGAACACGTTGCGGATGCCGAGTTCAGCCATCATCTGCATCGCCGCCTGCGGCTCGAACTTGCGGGCGCGGTGACCGACCATCGGAATGCCGTGGTACCAGAACGCGAACAGGCCGTTGATCAGGCCGCCGATCCAGGCCCAGTCGGCCGGCGTCCACATCAGGTCGCCCGGCCTGGGAAGGAAGTTGTGGCACATCTCGACATTGGGCAGGTGGCCGAGCACGACGCGATGCCCATGCAGCGCGCCCTTCGGATTACCGGTAGTGCCGGAGGTGTAGATGATCAGCGCCGGATCGTCGGCCGAGGTGTCGACGGTCGTAAATTCCGGAGACGCCGATTCGATCGCGCCCCAGAACGGCTTGGTGCCGGCCGGCGTCTTCTCGCCGACGATATAGACGTTCTTCAAGTCGGACAGACGATCGCGGATCTTTGCGATCTTCTCCCAGCCGGCCTCATCGGTGATGACGGCCTTCGCCGCCGAGTTCGACAGGCGGAATTCGAGCGCGTCCTCGCCGAACAGCGCGAACAGCGGGATCGAGATCAGGCCCGCACGGAACGCCGCGAGATGCGCGACCGGCAGTTCGAGCGACTGCGACAGGAACACCGCGACGCGGTCATCGCGCACCAGGCCGTCCGCGGTCAGCACGTTGGCGAAACGGCGCGACGCATCTGCGACCGCGTCGAACGAGGTACGCGTGGTGCCGCCCTCCTCGTCGACATAGAGCAGCGCAAGCCGGCCGGTGCCGTCGGCATAACGATCGCAGCAGGCGGTCGCCATGTTGAAGCGCGCGGGCACGTCCCAGCGGAAGTTGCGATAGAGCTCGTCGTAAGTCTTGGCATCCTGAAGCATGGCGGCAGAGTAGAGCCTTTTCCGTTCCGATCAAATCGAAACGGGGCTCTCGGTTCTTGTTTGACGCGTTTTCTTCACGCGAACCGGTATCCACTTCGCTTGAAAACGCACTGCTATGCCGTCAGACCACAAACCCCTCCTTGAGGGGAAAGCGGTCAGGCGGCCGCATGCTGCATGGCGACCTCGACCTTGAGGCTTTCGAGGTCGCGATAGATCGACGCAGCTGCGAGCACGCGCCGGCCGCGCTTGTAGCGGAGCATGCAATCCTTGCCGGCAATGCTGCCATCCACCGCGATCTCGTCCCACTGCTCGGCGTGACCGACATAGTTGATCGGCACGTCGTAATGCTGGCTCCAGAAGAACGGCACCGCATCGAACACCTCGCGATGCCCAAGCATATTCCGCGCGACGGTCTGGCCCTGGCGCTCGGCCACCACCCAATGCTCGACCCGGATGTTCTCGCCGCTGTGCGGATCGGGCCAGCGCGCAATGTCGCCGGCTGCGTAGATGCCGGGCCCGCTGGTCTCGAGATAGGCGTCCACCTTCACCCCGCGATCGATCGCGAGCCCGGCCCCTTCCGCCAGCGCCAGCCGCGGCTTCACGCCGACACCGAGCACGACGAAATCGGCATCGAGCACGGGCCCGCTCTTCAGGTGCGCGCGCTTGCCTTCGATCGCGGTTACGGTGTCACCGAGATGGAAGACCACGCCATGCTCTTCGTGCAGCGCACGAACGAAATCGCCCATCTCAGGCCCAAGCACGCGCTCCAGCGGCCGCTGCTCCAGCCCGACCACGTGAACCTCGATCTCCCGGGCGCGCAACGAGGCCGCAACCTCGAGCCCGATGAAGCTTGCACCGATCACAACCGCGCGGCGCGCGCCGTCGGCCGAGGCGATGATCGCCCGGCAATCGTCGAGGGTGCGCAACACATGAACGTGGGGCTGGTCCGCACCCGGGATCGGCAGCCGCACCGGC
The DNA here is from genome assembly GCF_010811875.1 of Bradyrhizobium uaiense. GTDB lineage: Bacteria > Pseudomonadota > Alphaproteobacteria > Rhizobiales > Xanthobacteraceae > Bradyrhizobium > Bradyrhizobium uaiense. The sequence goes on along the minus strand of NZ_VKHP01000035.1, from coordinate 11,158 downwards.
TCCGCGCCGGTCGCCAGCAGCAGCCGGTCATAGCTGAGCGCTTCGCCGCCGGCGAGCACGACATTGCGCCGGCGGGTGTCGATCGACTTGACCTCGGTCTTGAGTCTCAGATCGATCGCCGCGTCCGTGTAGAAATTATCCGGCTTCAGCGGCAGCCAGTCTTCCGGCGCGCTGCCGGCGAGGAAGTCCTTTGACAGGTTCGGCCGATCCACCGGCGGCGCGTCCTCGCCGCTCAGCATGACGATGCTGCCGCGATAGTCCTGCCGTCGCAGCATCTCGGCGGCGGCAAAGCCCGCCGCGCCGCCGCCGACAATCACGATCCTGCCGGGCGCATCGACCGAGCCCTTGACGCGGGGTTTCGGCTGCTCGCGCTTCTCACGCACGATGATGCGATCGCCCTCGCGCTCGACCTTCCAGACCGAGAGCGGATTGAAGGCGGGCGCGGCGACCGCTTCGCCGGTGCGAATGTCGAAGCAGGCGTGATGCCACGGGCAATGGACCGTCTCGCCCACGACCAGGCCGTCGGCAAGCGGGCCGTGGTAGTGGCTGCAATGTGCGTCGATCGCGAAGATATCCGCCCCCGAGCGCACCAGCAGCACGTCCTCGTCACCGACATGGCCGAGCAACATCGTGCCCGGGAATTCGGCGAGTGCGACACCTTGTGTCAGATCCGGACCGGAAGGAGCTTGTTGATCGGCCATGGCCTGTCTCCAGTTTATCCAGAACCTCATCCCGAGAGCGCCGCCTGCGCGGAGCCTTGCACGGGTCCTCGGCGCCTCCTAGGCAGACTGATCTCAGCTGCCCTGCATATAGCGGACCGGGTTCTCCTGATCCGCCTTGAAGATATCGGCGGCCTCGGCGAACAGCGCCGCCACCGCAGACGCCTTCAGATCAACAAACGTCTCGAAGCTGAAATTGTTGCCGCCCGCCCGCAATTCGCCGAGCGTGCCGGCGTAGCAGGACACCAGCGGCTTGCCGCCGCGGGTCACCGCGACATAGACGCTGATGTAGTTCTTCTGCAGCGCCAGCCCGATCACGGGCCAGACCGCCGTCTTGCCGGACTTGATGGCGTAGCGAAACTGGCCGTAGCCGATCATGTTCATGCGCATGCCGGCCTCACCGGCCGGCGAGCCCGCATAGAAGTGGCGCTTGAGCGACGGTGCCGTCTTCCGCATCACCGCATGCACTTGTTCGAGATCCGCGGTGCGGGCCGGATCAAAGGCGAGGTAAGCTTCCAGACTGTCCGCGGCGACACGAAACATGGAAGCCTCCGCTGCTATCCCGCCAGCGCCGCCTTCACCAGGCCGCTGGCCTTGCCGAAATCCATCTGACCGGCATATTTCGCCTTCAGGGCGCCGATCACCTTGCCCATGTCCTTGATCCCGGCCGCATTGGTCTCGGCGATGATGGCCGCGATCGCGGCCTTCACGTCGTCATCCGACATCTGCTTCGGCAGGTAGGCGGTGATCACGGCGATCTCCGCGCGCTCCTGGTCGGCCAGCTCGGCGCGGCCGCCCTTGTCGTAGAGCTCGACCGATTCCTGGCGCTGCTTGATCATCTTCTGCAAGAGGCCGAGCAGATCGGCATCCGAGAGTGGCGGCTTGCCCTGCCCGCGCGCGTCGATGTCGGCGTTCTTGATGGTCGAATTGACCATGCGCAGCGTGGAGAGCTTGCGCTCATCCTTCGCCTTCATCGCTTCCTTGACCGCAGTGTTGATGTCGTCGCGCAGCATCCTGATATCCTCTCGTCTCACAGGATGCTGATCTAAGCCCTTCGCCCGGCCAGAACAACAGCTAAGCCCCGGTTCTGGCCTCCCTAGAACCGGGGCCCGGGCCGGCCTCGGGCCGGCATTGCGCCGGCGGGCGGTCCGCCGGCGAACCGGGCAACGTCACTGCATCAGATGCCTGGCCAGCGCATCGAATGCCGGCAGCGTCGTCGGATCGTTGTACGCGTTGGCCGCGAGCGGGTGCGAGCCGAAGCGCGCAATCACCATCTCGGCCTTGGAATCGACGTAAATCGCCTGGCCGTTGACGCCACGCGCCATGAAGGCGCCGTGCTCATTGTGGCTGACCCACCACATGTCGCGGTAGCTCCAGCCCGGAAGCGTCTTGTAGCCGGCCTTCTCGAAATCGGATTTCCTGCCGCCATTGCGGATATCGTCGACGACGGCCTTCGGCACGATCTGTTGGCCGTTGTAGGCGCCGTCAAGCCGCATCATTTCGCCAAAACGTGCCAGATCCCGGACGGTCGCATTCAGCCCTCCGCCGGCGAATTCCGTTCCCTCGCTGTCGATCAGCATGTAGGCATCCTGCTCCATGCCGAGTTTCTGCCAGATGCGCTCGGAAAGCAGTTCGCCGACGGTCTTGCCGGACCCCCGACGGATCAGCCAGCCGAGCACGTCGCTGTTGACGGTCTTGTAGGCGAATGCCTCGCCGTGCTGACCTTCCTTCTTCAACGTCTTGAGGAAGCCGTAGAAGCTGGTCGGCCCGCTATAGCCGGGCGGCCGCGGCACGAGACCGCCGGCTCGCACATGGTCGAATATCTCGGCCTTGGGATCGGCGTAGTTCTCGGAATATTTGACGCCGACAGTCATATCCAGGACCTGCCGCACGGTCGCATCGCCGTAAGCGGTGTCCTTGAGCTCCGGAATATATTGCGAAACCAGCGCCTTTTCGTCGAGCTTGCCCTCGGCAACCAAGGTGGCGCCGAGCGTGCCGAAGAAGGACTTGGTCACCGACATCGCGATGTGCGTGGCATGCGGGCTCATCACGCCGAAATAGCGCTCGTAGACGATCTTGCCCCTGTGGAACACGACGATCGCGTCGGTGTAGTTGGCCGCGAGCGATTCCGCCCACGTCATGGTCCCGGATTGGCCGAGCGGCTGAAAGGTCACGGCGTCGATGTCGGACCGTTCGGCGCGCGGCAGCGGCGATGCGGCACCGTCGCCGCGCCAGACGTTGCTCGTCGGCAAAAAACGGCGGAAATTCGCGAACGACCAGCGCGTCTGCGGAAAGCTGAAGTGCGAGCCGTTGGAAAACTGGATGAGCTTGTCTGCGGGCGGCGGCGAGCCGATCATCCATCCCATCTTCACGGGATCGGAATCTGCGGCACTCAGCGGCGGCTGCTGTTGCGCCAGCGCGGCGTCGGTGCCGAGCCCCATCGTCGCGGCCATCACAATACCGACCATCGTTGAACGTCCGGTCATCGAAACTCCCTCCCTGGATGAGTTGGTTTCGCCCGCGGTAGCGCTCGGGGTCGATATATGTCAAATTCATAATATGACTCATCATATGAGTGTATTTCATCATGCCGACGCTCCGACAGATTCAGATGGTTCGCGCCCTGGCCGAGCACCGTCATTTCACGCGCGCGGCGAACGTCCTCGGCGTGACGCAATCCGCCCTCACCAAGAGTGTGCAGGCGCTGGAGGACGAACTCGGGGTACGCCTATTCGATCGCGGCGCCGGCACGTTGGAGCCGACCATGTTCGGCGCGATCGTGCTGGCACAGGGCCGGACAGTCGTTCAGGGGATGTCCGAGTTGGTGAGGGAGATCGATCTCGCGCGGGGCCTCGAAACCGGCGGGATCACGGTCAGCGCAAGCGTGTTTCCGGCGGAGTTGTGGGCGCCGCAGGCGCTGGGGCGGCTGGCGGGAGCGCACCCCAAGCTCAAATGCGTGCTGCGCACACTCGACGGCAAGCGGGCGGTCGACGATGTATCGGAGGGAATATCCGACATCGCCATTGCCGACGCTGCCGAGGCCGAGGGACGAGACAATCTGGACAGCGAGATTCTGGCCACGACACCGATGTCCCTGTTCTGCCGGAGCACGCATCCGCTGGCGCGGCGTCGCGGCGTCAAACCGGAAGACTTCATCGGTTACCCATTCGCCGGCCCGCCGCTCTCCAGAGCGCTTGCCCGCCGCAATCTCGGAAAGTTCGGCAAGATCGCGTTAAGCGTCTCGCCGGACCAAGAGCTCATGCCGCGCGTTTCGGTCGGAAGCTTCTCGGCAATGGTGCAGGCGGTGCTTCACAGCGATGCGGTCGGCTGGGCGCCCGACGCGCTGCTCGCTCGCCATACCAAGGACAGTGGCTTCACGGTGCTCAGGATCCGGGACCTGGCCATCAGCGCGACCTTCGCATTGTATGCGCGGCGCCATCGCACGCTGTCGCCCGCGACGGTCGAATTCATCAAGCTCGTGCGGGCCATGCAGCCATCAGCGGCGGCGCCGACAACCTCTCGGCTGATACCGTGACGCGGCCGGCATGCGCCCGCGATATCCACTTAGTGTCCGGCTCCTTAGTTCCGCAGCCACGCAACCAGCGCGTCGGCGCAGGCCACGGGCTGCTCCAGCTGCGGCAGGTGACCGCAATTGGCGAGCACCACGAGCTTGGCCCCGGGAATGCCGTTGGCCATCTCGTCGGACAATGAATTCGGAACGGTGTTGTCGGTATCCGACGTCAACACCAGCGTCGGGCACTTGATCCAGGCCATGCTCGGCCGCGAATCCGGACGGCTGAGCACCGCGTTTTGCTGGCGGATGAAGGCCTCGGCGCCGACGTCCTCGCTCATATCATAAACAACCTGGCGCAGGCCTGCATCGCCCTGTCGCGACGGATGCACGAAGCCCGGAAACAGCTCGTCGACCACGCTGCGATATTGACCGCTCTTGGCGCGCTCGATCATGCTGCGGCGGCGTACGGTTGCCTCCGGCGTGTCGGCCCGCGCCTGGGTGCTCATCAGCGCCAGTTTCGCGACCCGCTCGGGCGCCTGCCGCATGATCTCGAAGGCGATGTAACCGCCCATCGAATGCCCGGCGAGCGCAAAACGCGGCGGCGCCTCGGCCAGGATCCGGCGGGCGATCGCCCCCATATTGTCGTCCCTGACATGGTTGGCGACCGTGACCGGCCCGCATCGCCACAGCGCCGGGATGACCGGGGCGAAAATCCGCGGCGAGCAGATGACGCCCGGGACGAGCAGGATCGGCATCGAGTTATCCATGCGGGAGCTCCGGACCGGGTCATTTTCGGCAAGCAAACAGCCGCTTCAAGGAACTTTAGATTAAAAGGCCGTTCCGGCCTGTCAAATCGACCGGGATTGCCGTGTGAATCGGTGCCCTTTCGCTTTGACGCCGCAGGGTGCGGCGACTATTTAAAGGGCTCATGACAGCCCCCGAAAACGCTCCCGCCTGGCCGGACCACAAACCGACCGCGCTCCTTGTGCTCGCCGATGGTACCGTGCTGGAAGGCTTCGGTCTCGGCGCGGAAGGCCACGCCGTCGGCGAGGTCTGCTTCAACACCGCGATGACCGGCTATGAGGAGATCCTCACCGATCCGTCCTATGCCGGCCAGATCATCACCTTCACCTTCCCGCATATCGGCAATGTCGGTACCAACGAGGAAGACATCGAGACGGTGAACATGGCCGCGACACCCGGCGCGCGCGGCGTGATCCTGCGCTCGGCGATCACGGATCCCTCGAACTACCGCGCCACCCGCCACCTCGACCAATCGTTGAGGGCGCGCGGCATCATCGGCCTTTCCGGGATCGACACCCGCGCGCTGACCGCGCTGATCCGTTCCAAGGGCATGCCCAATGCGGTGATCGCGCACGCGAAAAGCGGTGAGTTCGACCTGCACGGCCTGAAGGAAGAGGCCCGCGAATGGCCCGGCCTCGAAGGCATGGACCTGGTGCCGATGGTCACCTCCGGTCAGCGTTTCACCTGGGATGAGACGCCCTGGGCGTGGGGCACGGGCTTTGGCCGGCAGACCGCGCCGGAATTCAACGTGGTCGCGATCGACTACGGCATCAAGCGCAACATCCTGCGCCTGCTCGCCGGCGTCGGCGCCAAGGTGACCGTGGTGCCGGCGACGACCGCGGCCGAGGACATCCTGGCGATGAAGCCGGACGGCGTGTTCCTGTCGAACGGTCCCGGCGATCCCGCCGCCACCGGCAAATATGCCGTGCCCGTCATCCAGAAGGTGATCGCTTCGGGGACGCCGACCTTCGGCATCTGCCTCGGCCACCAGATGCTGGGCCTCGCCGTCGGCGCCAAGACCATGAAGATGCATCAGGGCCATCACGGCGCCAATCATCCGGTCAAGGACGAGACCACCGGCAAGGTCGAGATCACCTCGATGAACCACGGCTTTGCGGTGGACCAGGCGACGCTGCCCGCCGGCGCGACCCAGACCCATATCTCGCTGTTCGACGGCTCCAATTGCGGCATCGCGCTCGAGGGCAAGCCGGTGTTCTCGGTGCAGTATCACCCCGAGGCCTCACCCGGCCCACGCGACTCGCACTATCTGTTCCAGCGCTTCGCCGATCTGATGCGGCAGAAGAAGAGCGCGGCTTAACACTCCGTCATTGCGAGGAGCTCGTGACAAAATTGCAGAAGCAATTTTGCACTGAAGCGACGAAGCAATCCATCTATCCCCGCATGGAGCGATGGATTGCTTCGCTCCGCTCGCAATGACGGAGATTTTCCCAATGACCGACAGCGCCGCCCCGAAACCCATCTACGGCGTCTCCTCGCTGGCGGTGATGGCGTCGATGCCGGGGCTGGACTTCGTGCGCGGCATCTTCGCCCGCACCCTGCCGGAGCCGCCGATCATGGAGACGGTCGAACCGTTCGACTGCTCAGCCGAGACCGGCCATGTGGTGATCCACAGCATCCCCGGCCTGCGCCACTACAACCCGATCGGCTCCGTGCATGGCGGCTATGCCGCGATCCTGCTGGATTCCGCGATGGGGCTCGCGGTGCAGACCACGCTGCCGAAGGGTTTCGGCTACACCACGCTGGAGTTCAAGATCTCCTTCGTCCGCGGCATGAGCCAGGAAACCGGCACGATCCGCACCGAAGGCCACGTCCTCAACGCCGGCCGCCGTGTTGCAACCGCCGAAGCACGCATCACCGACGACAAGGGCAAGCTGCTCGCGCATGCGACCACTACCTGCCTGGTGTTCGAGCTGCCCAAGGGAACCTGACGAGGACGAGCTGCAGCTCGACCGTTTCAGGAGGAACGCGGCACGCTGACAACGGGTTGTTGCACGGATAATCTTTCGTTCACACGCGCCGGAGGGTCACGATGTCCGCAGTCAAAGCCGGGGCCGAGCCGCTTGCCATCGTCTTCGAGGACGACGGGCTGGTGCCGAACAATCCGATGCCGTTCCTGGTTTACAAGGGCACGGTCGATGTCGGCAAAAATCCCGAGGCCACGATCGAGCAGTTGTTCGGCAAGAATGGCTGGGGCGCGATGTGGCGCAACGGCGTCTACGACTTCCCGCATTACCATGCCACCGTGCATGAGGTGCTGGGCGTCGCCCGCGGCCGCGCGCGCGTGCAGTTCGGCGGCGAGCACGGGCGAGCACTCGAGATCGCAGCCGGCGACGTCGCGATCCTGCCAGCCGGTACCGGGCATCAATGCCTGTCGGCGAGCGACGATTTTTCCGTGGTCGGCGCCTATCCGCCGGGACCGTCGATGGACCTGCAACGGCCGACGCCGGAGAGCCATGCGAAAGCGCTAAAGACGATCCCGCTGGTCGCGATCCCCGCGACCGATCCGGTGATGGGGAAGGATGGCCCGCTGGTGCGGCTGTGGACGCGCTGACGCGGATGGCGGGCTGCCTCTTTCCCTTCTCCCCTTGTGGGAGAAGGTGGCTCGCATCGACAGATGCGAGCCGGATGAGGGGTCTGCATCCGCGGAGAGAGACCCCTCACCCGGCTTCGATGCTCGCCGCATCGAAGCCACCCTCTCCCACAAGGGAAGAGTGAGACTCAGGCCGCGTTGCTGCCTTCCCGGCGGCTGGCCTCGAACAGGAACCAGGTGCGGCGCTCGGTTTCATCGATGAAGGTTTCGAGCAGGCCGGCGGTGCCTGAATCCTCATGGTCGTCGGCGAGCTTGTGCGCCTTGCGCATCGCAGCCGCGATGTGCTTGTTGTCTTCCATCAACTCGCGCAGCATTTCGCGCGGCGGGACATAGTCCTCGTCATTGTCCTTGATGGTCTGACGCTTGGCGATGTCGCCGATCGACCTCAGCGTCGCGCCGCCGAGCTTGCGCACCCGTTCGGCGATCTGGTCGGTGGTCGCGAAGATCGCGTCCGACTGTTCGTCCAGCAACAAATGGTAATCATGGAAATGCCGGCCGCTGACATGCCAATGAAAATTCTTGGTCTTCAAATAAAGCGCAAAGGCATCGGCCAGAAGCGTGTTGAGCGAGGCCGAGATCGTCTCCACCGCAGCCTGCGGCAGATCGCTCGGCGTGTCGAGATCGGGCGAGATCTTGTCAGTCCTGGTGTCACTCTTGGCTTTGCTCACGGTAAACCTTCCTGTTAGGAACCCCGTATTTCGGCGCATTGAACATTGGCCGCCGGACCGCTAACGCATCATCAGCCCACCCGTTCCTGAGGCCAGGAACACGTTCTGCCGGATACCAAACGCGATGGATGAATGGATCGATTATTACGATTCCACACATACGATTTATGCGAGCCGACTGCACCGCGACCTGCATTTCCAGGTCATCGCAAACGACATCATCGGCTACATCACCTCGCCTGACGCCGTGGTGCTCGACTATGCGTGCGGCGAGGCGCTGTCGGCGGCGAAGGTCGCCAATGCCTGCACCCAGCTCTATCTGGCGGAGCCCGCGCCCGGCGTACGTGGCCGCCTGGTCGCGCGCTTTGCACCCGACACCAGGATCCGGGTCCGCTCGCTCGATGATCTGAAGCACATGGACGCCGACTCGATCGACCTCGTGGTGATGAATTCGGTGGCGCAATACATGACGCCGCAGGAGCTCGACAACGCATTCGACGTGATCCATCGCCTGCTGAAACCCTCGGGCCGTTTCGTGCTCGGCGATATCCTGCGGCCCGAAGTCGGCATGATCAGGGACGTCATCGCACTGCTGCGGTTTGCGGCGGCCCACGGCTTCCTGCGCGATGCGCTGGTCGGGCTCGCCTCGACGGCATTGTCCGATTACCGGCAGCTGCGCACCAAGATCGGATTACAGCGCTACCGCGAGGACGAGATGATCAAAAAGCTCGGCGCCGCCGGCTTCAGCGCCACGCGCGCGCCGCGCAACATCGGGCACAATCCGTGGCGGATGACATTCGTGGCGCACCATTGATCAGGGGTTGTACAAGATATTAGGGTTAACCAAAAGTAAACGTGGCGGACGCTGAAATAATCAGCAATGATCCACTCGGCCCGGTGGCGGAAGCGTCGACGCGGCAGTGGTGCAACACTGTTTATCCTGGTTCAAATCCAGGCCGGGCCTCCAGCCTTCGCTGCTCACGCAGCTTCGGCTCGGCAAGCCGTCTCGTGGCGAAGGCTGCCGCGGCGTAGCCCGCAGGGCGAAGCCGGGCCTCGACCGAGCACTCCCCGCCCTGAGCACACCCAACCAAGCATACGCCGAATGCGGATTTTCCCCCAGAATCGGGGTTGATTGAGCGCTTTTGGGGGTTTCGCGGGTGCGGAAACTGGTCTAAAGACCACCCGCGCGCGAGGGATCGCGCTCCTAGGCCCGAGGGACGCGCGACCAGCGCGCCCTTTTTTTGTGCCCAAATTCCAGTCCGCGAGAGCTGATGCCCAAAAGAACCGACATCTCCACCATCCTGATCATCGGCGCCGGTCCCATCGTGATCGGCCAAGCCTGCGAATTCGACTATTCCGGCACGCAGGCGGTGAAGGCTCTGAAGGAGGAGGGTTACCGCGTCGTCCTCGTCAATTCCAATCCGGCCACCATCATGACCGATCCGGAACTGGCGGACGCGACCTATATCGAACCGATCACACCCGAAATCGTCGGCAAGATCATCGAGAAGGAGCGCAACGTCATACCGGGCGGCTTTGCGCTGTTGCCAACCATGGGGGGCCAGACCGCGCTGAACTGCGCGCTGTCGTTGCGCCGTCAGGGCACGCTCGACAAGTTCGACGTCGAGATGATCGGCGCAACCGCTGACGCCATCGACAAGGCCGAGGACCGCCAGCTGTTCCGCGAGGCCATGACCAAGATCGGACTCGAGACGCCGAAATCGCGGCTAGCCAACGCCTCGGCGCTGAAGAAAACCTACCGCGACAAATACCTCGCTGAACGCGAGAAACTGTCCGGCGCGGCGCTGGAGGAACTCGAGCGGCAGTGGACGCTCGGCGAGAACGACCGCCGCAAACGCTATCAGGAGCACGCTTTCGGCGAGGCGCTGATGGCGCTGTCCGAGATCGGCCTGCCCGCGATCATCCGTCCCTCCTTCACCATGGGCGGCACCGGCGGCGGCATTGCCTACAACAAGGAAGAATTCCTCGACATCATCGAGCGCGGGCTCGACGCCTCTCCGACCAACGAGGTGCTGATCGAGGAAAGCGTGCTCGGCTGGAAAGAGTACGAGATGGAGGTGGTGCGCGATAAGAAGGACAATTGCATCATCATCTGCTCGATCGAGAACCTCGACCCGATGGGCGTGCACACCGGCGATTCCATCACCATCGCGCCGGCGCTGACCTTGACCGACAAGGAATACCAGGTCATGCGCGACGCCTCGCTGGCGGTGCTGCGCGAGATCGGGGTCGAGACCGGCGGCTCCAACGTCCAGTTCGGCATCAACCCGGTCGACGGCCGCATGGTCGTGATCGAGATGAATCCGCGCGTGTCGCGTTCGTCGGCACTGGCGTCGAAGGCCACCGGCTTCCCGATCGCAAAGGTCGCGGCCAAGCTCGCGGTCGGCTACACGCTCGACGAAATCGCCAACGACATCACCGGCGGCGCGACCCCCGCCTCGTTCGAGCCGACCATCGATTACGTCGTCACCAAGATTCCGCGCTTTGCGTTCGAGAAATTCCCCGGCGCCTCCTCCACGCTGACGACCTCGATGAAGTCGGTCGGCGAAGTGATGGCGATCGGCCGCACCTTCCAGGAAAGCCTGCAGAAGGCCCTGCGCGACCTGCAGGATGCGGTTCGGCGTCGGCGTGCCGAGCGCGGCGCGGATCGCGTTCTTGTCGTCGCCGCGGCCGAGCCCCTCGATCTCGATTTCGTCGAGGCCGGTCAGCCCGGTCTCGAGTCCGCGCAGGGCCTTCTGCAGGCTTTCCTGGAAGGTGCGGCCGATCGCCATCACTTCGCCGACCGACTTCATCGAGGTCGTCAGCGTGGAGGAGGCGCCGG
>NZ_VKHP01000360.1 GCF_010811875.1 Bradyrhizobium uaiense | reverse complement strand
AGCGGCGGCAGCAGCTTGATGGTGTGGAGGCCGTGGCCGGCGACCTGGGTCAGGATCTTATGATCCTTGAACAGCGGCACCGTGATGAGCTGGCAGAACAGGCCCTTGTTGGCGGTCTCCAGCAGATTCCACGACGCCTTCAGCCGCAGCGATTTCGGCGGACCGAACTCGACGCCGATCATCAGACCCTTGCCGCGGACTTCCTTCATCAGTTCATAGCCGGGCACCATGCGCGTCAGCGCCAGGCGGAGCTCGGCGCCGCGTTTGGCGGCGTTCTCGACGAGTTTCTCGGCCTTGATGACATCAAGCGTGGCGATGCCGGCGGCCATCGCCAGATCGTTCTTGGCGAAGGTCGAGCCGTGCACGACCGCACGGTCCATCTGGTTGAAGATCTTGTCGAAGATGTGCTTGCGCGTCAGCAGTGCGCCGATCGGCACGTGACCGCCGGAGAGCGCCTTTGCGAGCAGCACCATGTCGGGCTCGATGCCCCAGTGCTCGATCGCGAGGAATTTTCCGGTGCGGCCGATCCCGGTCTGGATCTCGTCGGCGATGAACAGCGTGCCGTATTTGCGGCACAGCGCCAGCGCGCCGGGCAGGAACTCGTCGGTGGGCATGTTGACGCCCTTGCCCTGGATCGGCTCGACGATGAATGCGCCAACCTGCCGCGACGACAGCGCTTTCTCCAGCGCGTCGAGATCGTTGTAGGGTATCGGGGTGCAGCCCGGCAGCAGCGGCTCGAAGCCGCTACGGAAATTCGAATCGTCCGTCAGCGACAACGCGCCGTAGGACAGGCCGTGGAACGAATGCCCGCAATAGACGATGCCGGGACGACCGGTGGCGCCGCGCGCGAACTTGATCGCGGCTTCGACGGTCTCGGCGCCGGAATTGGCGAAAAACACCTTGTCCAGATATGGGACATATTCCAGAAGCCGTTCCGCGAGCACGCCGGCGAGGGTCGAGACATCGAGCTGCACCAGATTGGGCAGATCAGCGTCGAGCACGCTCTTCAGCGCCTTGCGCAGGTCCGGATGATTGCGGCCAATCGCAAAAACGCCAAATCCGCTCAATAGATCAAGGTAACGAGCCCCCTGACGATCAAAGAGGTATTGGCCTTGCCCCTTCTGGAAGCCGACGTCATAGCCGATGGTCTTGAGGACGCGAACGAGCTGTTCGTTGAGGTGACGCGTGTGCATGGCACCGCGCTGCCCCTCGCGCTCCACAAATATCTCGGAAACGTCTAAATTGGAACTTACCATTCGTTACATACGTCGGTTGATGGCCATCTCGTCAACTTAAAACGCTCGCTAGCGGCGTTTTGACCCCCGCTCGGATCGTCTAGTCAAGCACAGGTTTGGACCATGTTGCACTGCCCAAGAACTTTCGCGCGCACAATAGCCTTTTCAGGTTTATTTTTGGCCACCGTATTATCACCGGCACTTGCAGCGGACCCGACCGGTGACTGGAAGGTCGCAGATGGTGTCGCCACCATCCGCGTCGCCCAGTGTAATGGCAACATGTGGGGTGCGGTGTCGTGGGAAAAAACCCCCGGCGGCAAGGATAAGAACAATCCCGATCCTGCGAAGCAGAGCAGGCCGACGCTCGGCATGCCGATCCTGATCGACATGAAGAAGAAGGCCGGCGTCGATGCCTGGGAAGGCCAAGTCTACAACGCGAAAGACGGCCAGCTCTACAGCTCGACCATCAAGCCTGTCGGCACCGATCAGCTCGAGATCCAGGGCTGCGTGCTCGGCTTCCTGTGCGGCGGCGAAACCTGGACCCGCGTCGGTCCGCCGATTCCGGTGAGCACGGCCGGCAACCCGGCTGTCGCAGGCAGCCCGGCAGCGAAGGGCGCCGTTCCCAAATCGACGGCGCCGCAAAAGACCACCGGCGCTGTGGCACCTGCCACCAAGCCGGGCCAAAAGCAGGCAACCAATGCCCCTGCCAACGCCAATGCGTCGGCTGACACCGTAGGCGATATCTGCCTGCTCCCGGACATCGCGCGACCGACGCATTAAAGCGCGGGCCGGCGGGGTAGCGCCGCAATCGCGGCTCGGCGGCACCGGCCGCCAAGCCGGATCGGAATCGGATCGCCGACGCGTCAGGTGACGTCGTTGGCGATATCCTCCTCCTGGAGAGCCTCGCGCGGCTTGCCCATCAGCGCCGGCTGGAACAGCAACACCGCCGCAAGCGTGGTGACCAGCGACAGCGCAAGCAGCTTGCCCATGCTCGCGGTGCCGGGATGGCTGGACAGCCACAGGCTGCCGAATGCGGTCGCCGTGGTCAGCGCGCTGAAAAAGATCGCCCGCGTCAGGCTCGATTGCAGCAGGTTCGTCCTGCCCTGCCGCCATGCCGTGACATAGTAGATCTTGAACGCCACGCCGACGCCGAGCAGTAGCGGCAGCGCGACGATGTTGGCGAAGTTGAGCGGCAGCCCGATCAATACGCAGCTCTCCAGCGTCACGATTCCGGCGACCAGCAGCGGCACCAGCGTCATCAGCACGTCGACGACACGGCGCAGCGTCAGCCATAGCAGCAGGCCGATCGTCACCAGCGCCAGAATGCCGGCGTGGATGAATGCATTCACGATGACATCGCCCGACTTCAGGATCGAGACCGGTCCGCCGATCGCGGTCGGCTCGGCCGCGAGCACGGCGTCGGCAAAGTGGCGCAGATTGTCGTTGTCGTTTGGATCGCCCTTCGGCTCGACCTCGACACGCATCAGGCCGTCCTTGGTCTTCCAGCTCGCGATCAGTTCGGGCGGCAGGTTCTGCAGCGTGACGGTCTGGGCCTGCAACGTATTGCGGAGCTGATCGAACACGATCTTCATCGGCGCGACGAAGACGTCCTGCGCCTTGTCGCGCATCGCCTGGTTCGAATCGGCAAGCTTCTGCAGGGCGTCGGCGAGCCGGCGTGCGGCAACCGCACCCGGCCCCTTGCTGTCGCCTGCGGTCTTGCGCAGGCTGTCGACCGAGCTCTTCAGCGACTCGACATTCTCCTGATCCGACGGAGCCGGATCGACCGAGTCAGGATTGAGTGCGGGGCCGAGCGTCTTGGCGGCCTGCGCGATCAGCTTGAGCTTGGCCGGCTGGTCGTCCGGCACGAAGCTGTCGAGCGACATCACGCGCGACACTTCCGGCAGCTTCTCGAGCTTGGCTTCGATCTTCTTGGCGTCGGCCTCCGAGCGCGTCATCACATTGATGGCGTTGGCGCCGGTGTTCGGATCCTTCCGCAGGTCGAGGAAGGTCGCGATCGATTCCGCCTGCTTGTTGCGCAGATTGATCGGGTTGAAGTCGAACTTCATCCAGTGCAGCAGCGGCAGGCCCGCGACCGTGATCAGCAGCGTGCCGACGATGATCGGAACGCGATGCTTCTCGAGGAAGTGGTCGAGCGGCGCCAGGAAGGCGTAGCCGACCGGCTCCTTCTCGCCGGGCGGATTGAGCAGGTCGAGCAGCGCCGGCAGCACCGTGATGCTGGTGATGAAGGCCACCAGCATGCCGGCGCCGGCGATCTTGCCGAGCTCGGAGATGCCCTTGTAGTCGGTCGGCAGGAAGCACAGGAAGCCGGCGGCGGTCGCCATCGCCGCGAGCGAGAGCGGCACCGCCGAGCGGCGCGCTGCATTTTCCAGCGCCAGCGTCAGATTGTCGTTCTTGTAGCGCTCGGAGCGGTAGCGCACGCTGAACTGGATGCCGAAGTCGACGCCGAGTCCAACGAACAGCACGGCGAAGGCGATCGAAAGCAGGTTCAGCGAACCGACCATCATCAGGCCGACCGCTGTGGTGAGCGCAAGGCCGATGAACAGGTTGACGAACACGGCGAAGATGATCTTGCCGGAGTGCAGCGCCAGCCAGAGGATGATCAGCACGATCACCACCGTACCGATGCCGTTGGTGATCGCGCCATCCTGCACGGTGGCGTATTCCTCGTTGGCGATCGGCACCGGCCCGGTCAGGCGAACACGCGCGCGATATTCGGTCGGGAATTTCAGATCGGCGGCCGCCTGCCGGATCGCGTCGGTCGCGGCCTTACCCGGCTCCAGCGCCGAATAGTCGATGATCGGCTTGATCTCGATGAAGGCGCGCCTGTCCGAATCGGTTAGCGGCTTGTCGCTGGTGAGCTCGCGCCAGGAGAAGGTCGCGTTGCCCTTGGCGAGGATGGTCTCGACGGTCCCGGAGATCAGGTTGAAGGGCGGCACGGCATTGTCGAGCTTGACCTGCCCGCGTTTGACGCCGGCAAGGCCGGTCTCGAGCGCACCGGTCAGTCCGCGAATCGAGGGATCGCCGGCCATGATCTCGATCAGCGGCGCGGCCGATTCGAGCTGGCCGGTGACCTTGCCGACCTCTTCGGTCGGCAGGAACAAGAGGCCGTTCTTCTCGAAGAATTCGCCTGACCCGAGCGCGGTGATCGCCTCGAAGTTCTTCTTGTCGGCTTGCAGCTTCGCGGTGAGCGCCTTCGCGGCCGAGCTGGTCAGCTCGGGCGTCGCTCCTTCGACGACGGCCAGGATCAGCCGCTCGCGGTCAAAGGCTTCCTCGAACTGGTTGTCGCGCTTGCGCCAATCCAGATCCGGCGAGATCAGCTTGTTGATGTCGGTGTTGATCGAAAAATTGCGCGCCGTATAGAAGCCGGCCCCGATCGACAACAACACAGCGAGAATGACAACCGGAAGGGCAAAACGCGTACAGGTCCTAACAACGGAGACGACAATATTTGTCAGCACTTCGTTTCTTTCTAATCTCGGGGAAGCATGGCCGAAAACGCACGCTCTGTAGCGGAGTTCCCGGGACCGATCTAATGTTGTTTTGGTTATCTTCCTCGACGGGATGGCGAGGAGGTTCCAAACCACAGGAACGGCCACGAGTGGCCGGTATAAACCGCAGGAGTGGGCGATAAAGTGACGAACAAGTGAGGGGGACCGAGGGTCGCAGCGACCCCGATCCCATACTATATTACCTCATACGTCCCTCCCCATCGGCCCCGCAATCTTTCGAAACGCTACCTTTTTGCCACAAAAGCCTGTATTTCCATGCCCTTGGGGCGCCGATCCCGTGCAGGAACTGTGATGGCGCGGACATTGCAACTGACGTTGCGACGTCCGACTTGTGGAGCGCGTTGCCGAAAAGGCCGCAGGACATGGAATGAGATTGGTGCAATTTGCGTAACGGACGTCCGATGGAAGTGTTTCTTGCCCAGCCGCGCGGCTTTTGTGCGGGCGTTGTACGCGCGATCGAGATCGTCGAACGCGCGCTCGCGAAGTATGGCCCGCCGGTCTATGTCCGCCACGAGATCGTGCACAACAAGCACGTGGTCGAAAGCCTGAAGAAGAAGGGCGCGATCTTTGTCGAGGACCTCTCCGAAGTGCCGGCCAGGGCCGTGACCGTGTTCAGTGCCCATGGCGTGGCCAAGAGCGTCGAGGAGGAGGCGGAAGCCCGCGACCTGCCCGTGCTCAACGCCACCTGCCCGCTCGTCACCAAGGTCCACAACCAGGGCAAGCGCTATATCTCGAAAGGCCGCGCCCTGATCCTGATCGGGCATGCCGGCCATCCCGAGGTCGAGGGAACCATGGGTCAGGTTCCGGGGCCGGTTTTCCTGGTCCAGAGCGTTCAGGATGTGGCGGAATTGCGGCTGCCGACCGACAGCCCGGTCGCCTACATCACCCAAACGACCCTGTCCGTGGACGACACCAGGGACATTATCGCAGCCCTTCAGGCAAAATTTACAGATATTCAAGGCCCGGACATCAGGGATATCTGCTATGCGACACAGAACCGCCAATCTGCGGTAAGGGACCTAAGCAAGCTGGTCGACGTCATTTTGGTGGTGGGGGCCGCCAACAGTTCCAACTCAAACAGGCTTCGTGAGATCGGCACCGAGGTTGGTGTCGCGAGTTATCTCATTGCCGATGGGAGCGAGCTCAACCCGGATTGGCTGAAGGATGCGAAGGCCGTCGGCATCACGGCGGGTGCATCGGCACCCGAAGTTCTGGTCGACGATGTCATCGAGGCCCTGCGGCGGATCGGACCGGTATCGGTCTCGGTCGTTCCGGGCCGAGAAGAGAATATCGAATTCCGGCTGCCGGCCGAATTGACTGCGGGCTGATCTGAACCCACTTCCCTTTGAATAAGTGCAGAAAGAAAATCCTCTAATGGCAATACCGTTCTTCAAGGAAATGCGTATCGGCGGTTATCTGATCAAGCAGAAGCTGCTTGGCCGCAAACGCTATCCGCTCGTGCTGATGCTCGAACCCCTGTTCCGTTGCAACCTCGCCTGCGTCGGCTGCGGCAAGATCGACTATCCCGATGCGATCCTCAATCGCCGCATGACTGCGCAGGAATGCTGGGACGCTGCCGATGAGTGCGGCGCGCCGATGGTGGCGATCCCCGGCGGCGAGCCGCTGATCCACAAGGAGATCGGCGAGATCGTGCGTGGCCTCGTGGCGCGCAAGAAGTTCGTCTCGCTGTGCACCAACGCGCTGCTGCTCGAGAAGAAGCTCGATCTGTTCGAGCCGTCGCCCTATCTGTTCTTCTCGGTGCATCTCGACGGCCTGAAGGACCATCACGACAAGGCAGTCTCGCAGAAGGGCGTGTTCGATCGCGCCGTCTCGGCGATCAAGGCGGCGAAGGCGCGCGGCTTCACGGTCAACGTCAACGCTACGATTTTCGACGGCCATCCGGCCGAGGAAATTGCAAAATTCCTCGACTTCACCACCGAGCTCGGCGTCGGCGTCTCGATGTCGCCGGGTTACGCCTATGAGCGTGCGCCCGACCAGGAGCACTTCCTCAACCGCACAAAGACCAAGAAGCTGTTCCGCGACGTCTTCGCGCTCGGCAAGGGCAAGAAGTGGAATTTCATGCACTCCGGCCTGTTCCTCGACTTCCTCGCCGGCAACCAGGAATACGAGTGCACGCCCTGGGGCATGCCGGCGCGCAACATCTTCGGCTGGCAGAAGCCCTGCTATCTGCTCGGTGAAGGCTACGCCAAGACCTTCAAGGAGCTGATGGACACCACCGATTGGGACACCTACGGCACCGGCAAGTACGAGAAGTGCGCCGACTGTATGGCCCATTGCGGCTACGAGCCGACCGCGGCCACCGCTGCGATCAACAACCCGCTGAAGGCGATGTGGGTCGCGCTGCGCGGCATCAAGACCACAGGTCCGATGGCGCCGGAGATCGACATGTCCAAGCAGCGTCCGGCGCAGTACATCTTCGCCGAACAGGTCGAGAAGAAGCTCTCGGATATCCGCCGCGACGAAGCTGCGGCCGCCGCTGCCAAGCTGCAGCAGAAGGCTTCCACGGCCGCCTGAAGCTCGATGTGAGCGAATGCAGAGACATGAAAGCCCCGGTTC
>NZ_VKHP01000359.1 GCF_010811875.1 Bradyrhizobium uaiense | reverse complement strand
CCGGCGACGAAGGCGAAATCGCCGTCGATCACGGCGCGGCTGTAGCCTGCGGTCTTCTCGAAGGGCGAGCCGGTGGAAATCAGGCGGCGGGGCATGTTGGACCTCGACGGAAAAGGCGTTGCGCGGGGTTTACGGGCATTTTTGCCGCCCGCGCAACCCCTCGCATTCTGGGATTCTGGCCTGACGGCCGGCGGTTAGTGGGACTGCTGCGTGGCGTCCGGCGACGACGGCGGCGAGCCGGTCCAGCGCCGGATCAGGATGTCCCTGACGATCATGACCGAGATCAGGATCAGCATGACCGTGGTCACGAGGCCGCGCCAACGCGGGCGCGCGCCGTCGATTGCGGGAAGGTGCTCTGCCATGGCGCCCGCCTTACGCCGCGTGCGGCACGGCGAGCGGTGCCTTCCGGGTCCGGGACCTTGTCCGGGTTGCCTTGCTCTCGGGCACTGCGGCGCCGGTCGGCGTGATCATGCCCCAGGCGCCGTCCAGCGCACCGTCGATGAGCTCGAGCCCGAGCAGCCGGTCGCGCTCGAATGCGCCGGGCAGCGACAATTCGCCGGTCTTCGCGGCCACGAAGCCGAAGCGGGCGTAGTAGGGCGCATCGCCAAGCAGGATCACGGCGCCATGGCCGCGGGCCTTGGCCACGGCCAGCGCGCGCTGCATCAGGGCGGCGCCGACGCCGAGGCCGCGGCAGTCGTCATCGACTGCCAGCGGCCCCAGCATCAGCGCGCTGCGGCCCCCCGCGCTGACGTGCCATAGCCGCACGGTTCCAACCAGCCGGCCGTCCTGGTGCGTCGCCGACAGGCTCAGGCCTGTGGCGGGCGCGCGTCCGTCGCGCAGGCGTTGGCAGGTGCGCGCATGGCGGTTGTCGCCAAAGCAGGCATCCAGCAGCGCTTCGCGCGCGACGACGTCCGAGGCACGCTCCGCACGGATCGCGAACGGGGCGGCTTCACGGATGAGGGCAACGGGGTTGTTCCGTTTTGCAGTCATGGCACGTCAGTCCCCGCTTGCAACGGCATGTCGTACGCCGCGGCAAGCGTCGTTCAGAAAATCAAAAATGATCGG
This sequence comes from Bradyrhizobium uaiense, assembly GCF_010811875.1. Classification (GTDB taxonomy): domain Bacteria; phylum Pseudomonadota; class Alphaproteobacteria; order Rhizobiales; family Xanthobacteraceae; genus Bradyrhizobium; species Bradyrhizobium uaiense. Next base: position 6,284 of record NZ_VKHP01000359.1, on the reverse strand, counting down.
GAAGGAGCCGGCGGGGCCGGCTCCCGGTTTATCAGGCCTCGATCGGGAGGCGGTTTAGATGTGGTAGGTCTTCAGCGGCGGAATGCCGTTGAACGCCACCGACGAGTAGGTCGACGTATAGGCGCCGGTGCCTTCGATCAGCAGCTTGTCACCGATCTCGAGCGTCACCGGGAGCGGATACGGCAGCTTCTCGTACAGCACGTCGGCAGAGTCGCAGGTCGGGCCCGCGAGCACGCACGGCGTCATGTCCGCCCCGTCATGCGGAGTGCGGATCGCGTAGCGGATCGACTCGTCCATCGTCTCGGCGAGACCGCCGAACTTGCCGATGTCGAGATAGACCCAGCGCACCTCGTCCTCGTCGCTCTTCTTCGAGATCAGAACGACTTCGGTCTCGATGATTCCCGCATTGCCGACCATGCCGCGGCCCGGCTCGATGATCGTCTCCGGGATCTGGTTGCCGAAATGCTTGCGCAGCGCGCGGAAGATCGACCGGCCATATTGCAGGACCGGCGGAACGTCCTTGAGATACTTGGTCGGGAAGCCACCGCCCATGTTGACCATGGTGAGGTTGATCCCGCGCTCGGCGCAGTCACGGAATACGGTCGACGCCATCGCGAGCGCGCGATCCCACGCCTTCACCTTGCGCTGCTGCGAGCCGACATGGAACGAGATGCCGCACGGCTCCAGCCCGAGGCGCTTGGCGAGGTCGAGCACGTCGACCGCCATCTCCGGGTCGCAGCCGAACTTGCGCGACAGCGGCCACTCGGCGCCGGCGCAATCATAGAGGATGCGGCAGAACACCTTGGCGCCGGGAGCGGCACGGGCGACCTTCTCGACCTCGGCGGCGCAGTCGACCGCGAACAGGCGAATGCCGAGCGCGAAGGCGCGCGCGATGTCGCGCTCCTTCTTGATCGTATTGCCATAGGAGATGCGGTCCGGCGTCGCGCCGGCAGCCAGCGCCATTTCGATCTCCGCGACGGTCGCGGTATCGAAGCAGGAGCCGAGCGAGGCGAGCAGGGAGAGCACTTCGGGCGCCGGGTTGGCCTTGACCGCATAGAACACGCGGCTGTCCGGCAGCACCTTGGCGAAGGTCTGGTAATTGTCGCGCACGACTTCGAGGTCGACGACGAGGCACGGCTCGGTGTCGAGACCTTCCTGGCGGCGGTTGCGCAGGAATTCCTGGATACGTTCAGTCATGGCACTCTCCAACGGCCCCAGCGACGGGATCCGCATCAACGTGACGTCGGGTCAGAGCGCTTCGGCCACATCGCGCGATGGAGGCGCGCTGAAGCCAAGAGACTCAAACCAGACTGTGCTGCCGTGGATTGGTTGGGAGAGTTTCCCGCCCGCACACCTGGCAATGAAGGACAAGCCTTTTCAGTAGCCCGCGCCGGCGTTGGAATGCCGGTAGAGACCAAAAAAGCCCGATCCGTCGTTGCTTTAAGTCGCGTCCCCCGTTGAGAGCGGGGTGCGCCGGTTCGCCTCCGGCTGCCAGTCACGGTTGCAAAGAGTGGTGAGACCTTCAACGGCATCCCTGGAGAGAGATGCTGGCCGCCTCGTGTCCAGATGGACGTAAGCGACCCTCGGTTCTTCCACCCCTTGGCGGCTGTCCGGCCTCTTGTCCGGATACCTACCGACTGACACACGACCACAGGCACGTGCGAAATTGGGCAAGGCAGGAAATAAGTCTTTTGAATTCGCTTCGCAAGAATTTTTTTGCGATAGCGACAAATTTCCCTAACGCGTGCTTGCGATCTCGCGCGCAGCACGTGTTCAAGATGAACAGCTGTTAAGAATAACTAACGAAGCGTGTGCGTTTAAGCCCTGTGCCGCAGGGCTTTCTTGAATCGCGTGAGTTCACGCGCGACGCGTGAACGGCTCGACGCGCTGCGCCGCGCGGATGAAGGCGATCATGATCAGGACGCCGATGCCGAACAGCACGGCCTGCAGGATGTGCGCGCCGGCGTCGTTGAGCCCGAGCAGGATCGCGAGCGCCCAGCCGCCGGCGAACGCCGCGCCGAACACTTCCGCGCCGATCAGGATCGCCGCCGAGATGACGGTGATGACGCTCGGCCAGGCGATGGTGCGGTTGCCGGAGGCGGTGGGCTGCATGCTCATGGAATAGGTCCTGTTCAGGGGGCGCAATCTCTCCGAAAAGTGCCCATCTATCAAGCGTAAAAGGCCCAAAAATGCCGTATCGCGTGATATAGATTGGGCCGCATTTTCAAGGCGAAAAACGGGATATTCGATGTCGGAAACCAGCGCAGAAGCTCTCGCCAACCCCCTCCTGAAGGCGTGGCAGACGCCGCTCGAGACGCCGCCTTTTGCCGAGATCAAGCCGGAGCATTTCCTCCCCGCCTTCGAGCAGGCCTTCGCCGACCACTCGGCCGAAGTGGCCGCGATCACCCATGATCCGGCGCTGCCCGACTTCGACAACACCATCACGGCGCTGGAGCGCTCCGGCAAGCTGCTGTCGAAGGTCTCGGCCGTGTTCTACGACCTGGTCTCGGCTCATTCCAATCCGGCGATCCTGGAGATCGACAAGGAAGTCTCGCCCCGGATGGCGCGGCACTGGAATCCGATCATGATGAATGCTGTGCTGTTTGGCCGCATCGCCATGCTGCACGAGAAGAGCGCCTCGCTCGGCCTGACCGGCGAGCAGATGCGGCTGCTGGAGCGCACCTACACCCGCTTCCACCGCTCCGGCGCCGGGCTCGACGATGCGGCAAAGGCCCGCATGGCGGAGATCAACGAGCGGCTCGCCCATCTCGGCACCACGTTCAGCCATCATCTGCTCGGCGACGAACAGGAATGGTCGATGGAACTCGGCGAGGGCGACCGTGCCGGCCTCTCCGACACATTCGTGGCGGCGGCCAAGGCTGCGGCGGAAGAGCGCGGTATGCCCGGAAAGGCGATCGTGACGCTGTCACGCTCCTCGGTCGAGCCGTTCCTGCAGAGCTCGTCGCGGCGCGACCTGCGCGAGAAGGTCTACAAGGCCTTCACGGCCCGCGGCGACAATGGCAACGCCAACGACAACAACGCGACCATCGTGGAGATCCTCAGGCTGCGCGAGGAGACCGCGAAGATCCTGGGCTTCCCGACCTACGCCGCCTACCGCCTGGAGGATTCCATGGCGAAGACGCCGGAGGCGGTGCGTGGCCTGCTGGAGCGGGTCTGGAAGCCGGCGCGCGCGCGCGCGCTCGCCGACCGCGATGCGCTGCAGGCGCTGATCACCGAGGAGGGCGGCAACTTCACTTTGGCGTCCTGGGACTGGCGCTATTACGCCGAGAAGCTGCGCCAGCGCCGCGCCAATTTCGACGATTCCGCGATCAAGCCCTATCTGGTGCTCGACCACATGATCGAGGCCGCCTTCGACTGCGCCACCCGCCTGTTCGGCGTCACCTTCGAGGAGCGCAAGGACGTGCCGGTCTGGCACCCGGACGTGCGGGTCTGGGAGGTCAAGGGCCGCGACGGCCAGCACAAGGCGCTGTTCTACGGAGACTACTTCGCGCGGTCCTCCAAGCGCTCCGGCGCCTGGATGACCTCGCTGCGCGACCAGCAGAAGCTCGACGGCGACGTCGCGCCGCTGGTCATCAATGTCTGCAACTTCGCCAAGGGCGCCGACGGCGCGCCGGCGCTGCTGTCGCCCGACGACGCGCGGACCCTGTTCCACGAATTCGGCCACGGCCTGCACGGCATGCTGTCCAACGTGACCTACCCGTCGCTGTCGGGCACATCCGTGTTCACCGACTTCGTCGAGCTGCCCTCGCAGCTCTACGAGCACTGGCAGGAGCGGCCCGAGGTGCTGCAGCGCTTTGCCCGCCACTACCAGACCGGAGAGGCGCTGCCGGACGACCTGCTCAAGCGCTTCCTCGCCGCGCGCAAGTTCAACCAGGGCTTTGCCACCGTGGAGTTCGTCTCCTCGGCGCTGGTCGACCTCGAATTCCACACCCAGCCGGCGGCGGCGAGCTGGGACGTCCGCGCCTTCGAACAGAAGGAGCTGGAGAAGATCGGCATGCCCGCCGAAATCTCGCTGCGGCACCGGCCGACCCAGTTCGGCCATATCTTCTCCGGCGACCACTATGCGTCCGGCTATTACAGCTACATGTGGTCGGAGGTGATGGACGCCGACGCGTTCGGCGCCTTCGAGGAAGCCGGCGACATCTTCGATCCCGCGACCGCCAAGCGGCTGCATGACGACATCTATTCGTCGGGCGGCTCGCGCGATCCGGAGGAGGCCTATGTCGCCTTCCGCGGCCGCGAACCCGAGCCGGACGCGCTGCTGCGCCGTCGCGGCCTGCTCGAGACGCCTGAGGCGGCCTGAAGGTGCGGACGTCCCTGAACCGGCTGATCGCCGGGCTCGTGCTTGCGGTGTCAGCCGTGCTCGGCACGGCGGCCGCCGAGGCCCATCCGCACGTCTGGATCGTCGCCAAAAGCGAGCTGATCTACGCGCCCGACGGCACCATCACGGGGGTCCGCCACGCCTGGACCTTCGACGACATGTTCTCGACCTATGCGCTGCAGGGCCTCGAGACCAAGGTGAAGGGCGCCTACAGCCGCGAGGAGCTGGCGCCGCTGGCCCAGACCAATGTCGAGTCGCTGAAGGAATACGCCTACTTCACCTTCGCCAAGGGCGACGGCAAGAAGCAGAAGTTCACCGAGCCGGTCGACTACTTCCTCGAATACAAGGATTCGGCGCTGACGCTGCACTTCACTTTGCCGGTGAAGACGCCGTTCAAGGCGAAGCAGCTCTCGCTCGAAGTGTTCGACCCGACCTACTTCATCGACTTCCAGTTCGCCCAGAAGGAGCCGGTCAAGCTGGTCGGCGCCGCCGTAGATTGCAAGATGCAGTTCGAGCGGCCGAGCAGCGACGGCACCGCCGCCGCGCAGAAGCTCGGCGAGCAGAATTTTCTCGACGGCGGCAACGGCAATTTCGGCATGATGTTCGCCAACAAGATCATGGTGGATTGCTCATGACGCCGATCGCCACCCGCCTGATGCGCGGCGTCGCCGTATCGGCCGCGGTGCTGGCGGCAGTCGTGGTGCTCGACGGCTCGGTCCATGCGCTGCTGGCGCAAAATCCGTTCGGCGCGCCGCGCGCGGCCGAGCCGCAGGGTGGACTGGTCGGCTGGCTATTGGCAAAGCAGTCGGAGTTCTATCGCGAGATGTCGCAGACCATCCGTGCTGCGAAATCGGACGGCTCGGCGGTCTGGACGCTGCTTGCGATCTCCTTTGCCTACGGGATCTTCCATGCCGCGGGGCCCGGCCACGGCAAGGCGGTGATCTCGTCCTACATGGTCGCCAATCGCGAGACCGCGCGGCGCGGCATCGTGCTGTCGTTCGCCTCGGCGCTGATGCAGTCGCTGGTCGCCGTTCTGATCGTTGGTATCTGCGCCTGGCTGCTCAATGCGACGGCGAAGACGATGTGCGGGGCGGAGAAGGCGATCGAGATCGCAAGCTACGCGCTGATCGCAGCGTTCGGCGCCCGGCTGGTGTGGGTCAAGGGCGGCGGCTTTGTCCGCGCGCTGCAGGTGCCGCGCCCGGCTCTGGCGATGGCCGGCCCGCGGCAGCACGATCACGGCCACCATGATCACGATCACCACGACCATGGCCAAGATCACCATCATCATCACGCGCATGACGATCACGATCATCATCATGACCATGGCCACGATCACGGTCATGACGCGAGCCACGTCCATGACGAGCATTGCGGCCATTCGCACGGGCCGACGCCGGCCGAGCTTGCCGGTCCCGGCGGCTGGCGGCGCGGCCTCGGCGCGATCCTCACGGTCGGGATCCGGCCGTGCTCGGGTGCGATCCTGGTCTTGGTGTTCGCGCTGGCACAGGGCCTGTTCTGGGCCGGCATTGCCGCAACCTTCGTGATGGGGCTCGGCACCGCGATCACGGTGGCGGCGATCGCGCTGGTCGCAGTGTCGGCGCGCGGCGTGGCCGAGCGGTTGAGCGCGGCGCGCGACGGCGGCGGCATGCTGATCATGCGCGGCCTGGAATTCGCCGCAGCGGGTCTCGTGCTGCTGTTCGGGCTCGGGCTGCTGCTCGGCTATGTCGCGGCCGAACGGGCGACGTGCCTTTGAAGTTACCTCGCCCCGCTTCCGGGGAGAGGTCTCCTGAGTGAGGGAAGCATCGCTCCGAGGGTTCCCTCTCCCCTTGCGGGAGAGGGTTAGGGTGAGGGGTGCCGCTTGCTCAGCTGCTTGTTAGGTGCGGGCGCTTACCAAGCGGCGAGCGAGCTCTTGGCTGATGGAGCTTTGCTCGCCCTCGTACAT
>NZ_VKHP01000358.1 GCF_010811875.1 Bradyrhizobium uaiense | reverse complement strand
GTCCGCGCCGCCCGAATCGCCCCCGACGCGTATCTGGCCACCGTGCCCCGGGGACGACGTACGCGCCACCCGGTTTTCCCGCCCCCCCCCGCACCCCGCTCCGCTCACGCGGGCTATGCTATCCCGCCCCCCCAACACCCCCCGCTCCCCCGCTCCCCCCCGCCCCCGCCCCAAACGCAATCTCCTGATACCCCTTCTCCGCAACGCCGTTGATGATCCCCAGAAACTTCGGCGTGCCGCCGTTGTAGACGAAGTAGCGGACGGTGCCCTCTTCGTGGCCGGGGACGTTGGAGTTGTAGCCGGTGAACCAGCCCTTGGCTTTGCGCATCAGCATGATCTCGTACATCTTGACGACATGCGCGGTCCAGCGCTGCTGCGCCTCCAGCGTCGCGTCGGCGCGGGTCAGGCCACGGTCCCACATGTATTGCAGGAGATTGGTGCACCAGTTGACGCCGTTCTCGATGCCGCGCGGGAAGTTCGTCGAAGCCGACGCGCTTTGCGGGCCGGTCGGCATCAGCAGGTTCGGGAAGCCGTGCACGAGCATGCCGAGGAAGGTCGACGGCGCCTGCTTCCATTTGTCGGCGAGGCGCTCGCCGCCGATGCCGCGGACATCGATCAAATCATAGGCGCCGGTGATGGCGTCGAAGCCGGTGGCGTAGACGATGATGTCGAAGTCGTAGTCGCGCGCCGTGGTGCGCAGGCCGGTCTCGGTGATCTGCACCAGCGGCGTCTCGGAGAGATCGACGAGCTGCACATTGTCGCGGTTGTAGGCCTCGAAATACCGGGTCTCCAGCGGCAGGCGCTGCACGCCAAAACCGTGATCCCGCGGGATCAGTTTTTCGGCGACCTTGGGATCATTCACACGCTGGCGGATGCGGCCTGCGATGTATTCGGACAGCTCGGCATTGGCGGCCTCATCCATAAAAATCTCGCGGAAGTTCGCGAGCCAGATGCCGAAGCCGGGCTCGTCGTAGAGCTTGTCCCACAGCTTAAGCCGTTCCTCGCGGCTCACCTCGTAGAAGCCGCGCTTGTCGGGGCCGTGGACAAAGCTGCCCGGCGTCAGCGCGCAGGCGGCGAAGATCTCGTCGTAGCGGGCGCGGATGTCGGCCATCTCTTCTTCCGAGATCGCAGAGTTGTTGAGCGGCGCGCTCCAGTTCGGCCGGCGCTGGAACACCGTGAGCTCGCCCACCTTGTCGGCGATCTCGCCGATCACCTGGATGCCGGTCGCGCCGGTACCGATCACCGCGACTTTCTTAGCCGTTAGATCGACCGGCTCGTGCGGCCAGTAATAGGTGTGGAACGAACGGCCCTTGAAGTCCTCGACTCCGGGCACGCGCGGCATGGTCGGCGCGGACAGCAGCCCGATCGCGAGCACCACGAAGCGGCAGGTCAGCTCGCGGCCGTCACTGAGCTTCAATTGCCAGAGATCGCGCGCCTCGTCGAACTGCATGGTCTCGACCTTGCAGTTGAACTGCATGTGCCTGCGCAGGTCGAACTTGTCGGCGACGTAGTTGAGATAGCGCAGATTCTCGGGCTGGCCCGAGAAGCGCTCCTTCCAGTGCCACTCGTCGAGCAGCTCGCGCGAGAACGAGAAGCCGTAGGTGTAGCTCTCCGAGTCGAAACGACAGCCGGGATAGCGGTTCCAGTACCAGGTGCCGCCGAGATCGGGCGCGGCTTCCAGCACGGTGGCGTCGATGCCGAGATCGGCCAGCCGCTTGATCTGGTAGATGCCCGCGACGCCGGCGCCGACCACGATCACCTCGTAATGGGTTTTCGCCTCTCCCGTCATGGCTTGCTCCAAAATTCTTCTTGATCTGTTTGATGGGATTACAGACCGTTTTGCCGGATCAGGCAACCGCGCCGCAGCGCGCGCGACTTGCGTTGAGGCGCTGCAAGCGCCACATCGATCACTGCCATTCAACCCGCGCAATCCGGACGAGCAGCATGACCGACAATCTCACCGGCGTCTGGGACGGCAGCTACGTTCAGCCGAGCGGCATGGTCACGTTCCTGGCGACGCTGATCGATGCCGGCGGCGCGCTCGGCGGCAGCGTGACCGAGCCTTGCGTAGTGCCCGGTTGCCCGATCGGCACGCACAACGCCTCGCTGGCAGGTCATCGATCCGGCAGTTCGGTGTCGTTCGTGAAGCGCTACGAGCCGCCCGGGCATGGCTATGGCACGGTTCACTATGAGGGCGCTGTCAATGCCGACGCGACCGAGATCGACGGCCGCTGGAGCATCAGAGGGACTGCGTTCTCGGGACGGTTCTTGATGGTGCGTTCGACTGGGCCGGCGCAATCGGTTGCGGCCGAAGACGAGATCAAGGAGCCGGTGCGGTAGCGCGTGATGGGATTAGGGGAATCGAGCCGCGGACTCCGCCTCACCTTGCCCCGCGTGCGGCAAGGTGAGGCGCGCCGGCGCAACTTCGGAATAATAGAATAATGCCGCTGAGTTGCCCGACATGTCAAGTTGCCATGTCGAATGCCGGCACGCCATCGGCTACTGTGCATGGGGTTGTTTTCGATATTTTGGCAATGCGCCCCTGCGCAGGCAGGCCATATGCGGTGAGAGCCCTCACCCCAGCCCTCAGCCCAGCGCCGCAAGCTCACGCGCGAGGTTGTCGCGGGCGCGGCGGTCGTAGGTCACCGCAAAGCCGGCATCGGGGAAGATCACCTTGCGTGCGGCAAAGTGGCGAAGCACTTTGGCGCGGCCGGCGCGGTAATCGGCGTCGCCGACATGGATGAACTCCTGCCGGATCTCCGCCGCGTAGGCATCGTAGCGCGCGGGCTCGGCGCCGAGGATGCTGAGGTCGATCGAGATCAGGATCGCGCCGAGGCGATCATCGGCCTGGACGTCGTGCGTCTTCGTCAAACGGATCAGGCGGCCGACCTCATGAGCGATGTCGGCTCGGACATGCTGCTCGGCGAGCTGCGCGCTGCGCTCTTCATTGTCCGGCCGGGTCGCGTCATAGACCACATCGTGCCACCAGATCGCTTCCGACAGAATCTCGCGCTCGGCGGCGGAAAGGCCGTCGATACGCGCGAGCGCCGCGAGGCAGTCCTCGATATGCGCGAGGTTGTGATAGTGGCGGCCGGGCGCCGCGTAGGCGGCGGCCAATTCATCGCGATTCATCGCCGAATGATAGAACGAGCGCGGCGGAAATGGTAGGCAGTCACCCGGATGAGCGACCTGCGTGACACGAACCTTCACCGCCTCCCCGACCAGCTCCGCGCAAATCTGCGCCTGGTGTTCGTCGGCACTGCGGCGAGCACGCGCTCGGCCGCGGTCGGGCACTATTACGCGCATCCCGGCAACCGCTTCTGGCGCGCGCTGCATGAGGCCGGCATTACGCCGCGGCGCTATCGGCCGGATGAGTTCGCAGCGCTGCTCGAACTCGGCATCGGCTTCACCGATCTCTCCAAGACCGGCGCCGGGATGGATCATGAGATTGCGCGCGGCTCGTTCGATGTCGCGGGCTTCAGGGCGAAGATCAAAACGGTGCAGCCGAAGACGATCGCCTTCACCAGCAAGAAGGCGGCGAGCCTGTTTTACGACAGACCGACCAGCGCGCTTGCGCTCGGCCGGCAGCCGCACATCAATGGTTTTCCTGACGTGTTCGTGCTGCCGTCGCCGTCTGGCGCAGCATCCGGGCACTGGACGTTGCAGCCGTGGCGTGAGCTGGCCGAGTGGATAACGTAGACATCCGGATGGAACGGGGCAGACTTCTCCGTCATTCCGGGGCGCGCTTCTTAGCGCGAGCCCGGAATCCATTGGGCTGCACAGCTAGTGGATGAATGGATTCCGCGCTCTCGCTCCGCGAGCCCCGGAATGACGAAGCGGCGCCCGCTACTCCTTCAGCGTGATCGCCAATCCGCTGAGATCGACATTGGCCATCAGGCCGATCTGCTTGCCGCTCAATTCGAGCACCGCGCCGTTCTGGTTGGTCAAGAGGATGCCGCGCATGCCGGCGCCGAGCGCGACGCCCACGCCCGCCGCAGCATAGACGCCGGCGATATCCTGGGCGCGGCGGATGTTGCGCACCCGGCCCTGCAACGTGGTCTGGGAGCCGCCGAACACCAGGCCATAATCCAGCCCGCCGGCGGTGAGCCCGTAGGTCTGGCCGTGGAAGGTCAGGACGCCCTTGCCGGCGGAGCCGCCGAAGATCCAGCCGCCCTTGAAGATGACCAGCGTCACCGCGCCCTCGTCAGCCAGCGCGGCGGACGATCCGGTGAGCAGCGCCAGCGCAAACAGCACGGCGCGGGCGGCGGATGAAAATCTCATGGGGAGTTCTCCGGACGAAGTGAGGCGAGAAACAAATCGCGGCAATCCAGCCGATGGGCGACACCGTTGCGGTGCTCGCAGGCCATGCGGGATAGCGCTTGTTCCTGATCTCACGAAGTCTATCATCGCCCGTGCAGCCGCGCGACCGCTGGCGCATGCGCGCCCACCGCTTTGCCGGATCGCTGAGGAGTTTGCGCAACAGGGACCTGCATCAATGCACGATTTCACCCCACTTTCCGGCTTTGCCGGCGGCGCGCTGATCGGGCTCGCCGCGGCGCTCTTGATGCTGCTGACCGGGCGAATCGCTGGGGTCACCGGCATCGTCGGCGGGCTGCTCCAGCCCGATACCGCCGACCGCAGATGGCGCATTGCGTTCATCGCCGGGCTGATCGCGGCGCCCCTGGTTGCGGCGCTGTTCGGCGCGCCGCTGCCGCGGCCGGCGATGAATGCGAGCCTGGTGGTGGTCGCAATCGCGGGCGTGCTGGTCGGATTCGGCACCCGCATGGGCAATGGCTGCACCTCGGGCCACGGCGTCTGCGGCTTCGCGCGGCTGTCCGGCCGCTCGATCGTGGCGACGTTCATCTTCATGACGGCGGCGATCGTAACGGTTGCCATCGTCAGACACGTGATCGGAGGCTAGCCATGCCCGCGCTTGCAAGCTTCGTCTGCGGCCTGATCTTCGGCGCGGGCCTTCTGATCTCCGGCATGACCGATCCGCAAAAGGTGCTCGGCTTCCTCGATCTGTTCGGCGCCTGGGATGCGACGCTTGCCTTCGTGATGGCCGGCGCCGTCGCGGTCGCAGCAACAGGCTTTGCGATCGCGCGGCGGCGCGCCGCACCTGCGTTTTCGGCGCGCTTCCTCTGGCCCGATCGCAACGATATCGATACGCCGCTCGTTGGCGGCGCAATCCTGTTCGGCATCGGCTGGGGCCTGGTCGGCATCTGCCCCGGCCCCGCATTGGTCAATCTCGCCGGGCTCTCACTGCCGATCGTGGTGTTCGTCGTTGCGATGCTGGCAGGCATGATCGGCCAGAATCTCTTCGACAAGAATCTCTGGCGCCGGCGCGCGGCAGCGCCACGCGCCATCGAATCCTCTCCACTTCCATCTCGCGCAGACGGGTGATCCCATGACCACAATCAAGCACTTCCCTCCTCCGCCCGGCATCCAGGCGCCGCCACTCTCGTTCGGCGCCCGCGTCGGCGATTTGCTGTTCATCTCGGGCATTCCCGGCTTCGATGCCAACCGCGAGCTGCCCGACGGCTTCGAGGCGCAGTTCGCCAATGTCGTGACCAATTTCAAGCGCGTGCTGAACGAGGCGGGCGCGACGATGCGCGATCTCGTCAAGGTCAACGTGCTGCTGACCCGCGCCGGCGACGTCGCCACCATGAACGCGCTCTATGCCGGCGCGTTCGGGCCCGCCCCCTATCCCGCGCGCACCACCTGCGTCGTCGTGGCGCTGCCCAATCCGAAGATGCTGATCGAGATCGAGGGCGTGGCATCAGTGAAGGGGTGATCCCGCACTCTCATCGTCGTCCTAGCGAAAGCCAGGACCCATTACCCCAAGTCGCAATTGTTGCGCGACGCTGGGCCACGATCCCGTTCACAATCAAATGCGGTGGTTATGGGTCCTGGCTTTCGCCAGGACGACGATGTGGAGATACCTGCGCTTATCCGCAGCGCGCAGCGCGCGGCTTCAATCAGTCCCTCAAAACAACGACCCCTGCCCGTCATCCTCCCGCACCGGCGTCTTGCGCGGCGCGGCTTTCTTCGCCGCCGGCGCGTCCTCCGCCGCGATCTGTTCCGCGGTCATCGGCAGCAGCAATTGTTCATCGTCGTTGGCGACGGCATTGACGCGCATCGTCACCTGGTGCCAGGCGAACTCGCCGACATCGGGCCCTTTCAGCATCGGCATCACGTCGTCGACATCGTTGGGCAGGCAGTCGAGCCAGCGCGCGAATTGCTCGGGCCTGATCGTGACGGGCACGCGGTGATGCAGTTGCGCGAGATCGGGGCTCGCCGGTGCGGTGACGATCGCCACCGTATCCTGCTCCTCGCCGTTCGGTCCCATCCAGGTCTCGGCAAGCGCTGCGAAGGCGAGCGGGTGGCCGTCGCGGCGATGGATGAAGAACGGCCGCTTGCGGCCGCCGGCATCCTGCCATTCGTAATAGCCGTCGGCCGGGATCAGTGCGCGGCGCCGCTTGATCGCGTTCTTGAAGGCCGGCTTCTCGCGCACCGTCTCGGAGCGGGCGTTGATCAGCAGCGAGAACGTCCGTGGGTCCTTGACCCAGGACGGGATCAGGCCCCAGCGCATCAGTTGAAAATGCCGGCCGCCATTCTGCAGCAGCACGACCGGGATCGGCTGGGTGGGCGCAACATTATACCGCGGCGGAAAATTCGGCTGCTCGATATAGCCGAACATCTCTCGCAAGGCCGCCGGCGGCGAGGTAATGACAAAGCGTCCGCACATATCCTGTCCCGGGTGGTATCCGTTTATTCAGCCTTAACTTGGACCGTTAAAGACTGCGATCAATGACCTCAACGGCCGCCATAGCGGGCTCTTCCCCGCGACCGACGTATCCCGACGAGGCGCGGGCGGCGCAGTTGCGCGCCGCCAACATCAATCCCCGCACCGGGCTTGCGACCGACTACCTCAATCATTTCAACGAAGCCATCATGTTGCTGGAGATGGTGCCGGACCTGCCGGAATGCGCCGACGATTTCCTGGAATGGCAGCCGCTGTCCTATGCCGAGCATTTCACCGCGTCCAACTTTAGGGCACGCGACCTCGCGATCGAGTCCTATGAGACCGCGAACGCCGGTATCCGGGCCGAATTCGACCAGCTCACCGACAGCATGACCAGGATCCTGACCGAGGTCGGCGCCGCGATGCGGCAGTTGCAGCAGGACAAGAGCCGGGTCGCGCTCGCTGAGCAGGCCATCGTCTGGGTCAAGCCGCTGGTGATGCAGATCGCCGGCATCATCAACGGCGCCGCCGAGGCCGATGGCGGCAGCATCATGGCGGGCGCCTGGGAGATAGGGGAGGGTTGGGCGGAGACAGGGGGCGCGCCCTCGACCTAGCCCGACCGCCCGACCCACCCGCAACGCTCCCAGGCAGACGGGACGCTCCCGTACGGCAGGGGGGGGCGGTGCGGCGGCGCCACACCGC
>NZ_VKHP01000357.1 GCF_010811875.1 Bradyrhizobium uaiense | reverse complement strand
GTTCGCGCCCTCCTGCATCGCAAGCCGTACAAACTCGCGCCGTTGATCCATCACCGACACCTCACGCCAGGGCATGGATTTGGCCTCCCACTTTGCCAAATCCATCCACTATGATGTGTCGGCCATGCCCCCGAACACCCGTCGGTCATGTCCCCGGGCTGAACATCAAGCCGGGCGATGACACCGCTTATGCGTGTGGCAATTGAATCGAAGTCTTCACCTTCGTCATGACAAGCGAAGCGGCGCGCCGACCTCATTCCAAAGTCATACGCCATGCGGCAGTTCGGCGGCTTGAACTCACCGTCATTCTCGGCACAATGACGGCCCCCGCCGCTTCGCAGGTTTTGCCAAGCCGAACAAATAGATAGGGAAGAAATACGTGGGACAGATTGTGAAAGCCACGGCTGCCATCGCGGCCTTGCTGCTGAGCACGCCGGCCTTCGCCGGCTGGGAGCCGAGCAAGCCGGTCGAGATCGTGGTTGCGGCAGGCGCCGGCGGCGCCTCCGACCAGATGGCGCGCATGATGCAGGCGGCGATCCAGAAGAACAATCTGATGAAGCAGCCGATGGTGGTTTCGCTGAAGGGCGGTGCCTCCGGTGCGGAAGCGCTGATGTACATGAAGTCCAGCGAGGGCGATCCCAACAAGGTGCTGATCGCCTATTCGCTGATCTACATGTTGCCGCTGTCGGCCAAGATTCCGTTCAACTGGCATGACCTCACGCCGGTTTCGGTGATCGCGCTCGACCAGTTCGTGTTGTGGGACAACGCGTCCGGGCCGAAGACCGTGAAGGAGTTCATCGATGCCGCCAAGGCGGCGAGCGCACCGTTCAAGATGGGCGGCACGGGCTCCAAGCGCGAGGATCACGTGCTGACCGTGTTCATGGAGCAGAAGACCGGCGCGAAATTCTCCTATCTGCCGTACAAATCCGGCGGCGAGGCCGCGACCCAGCTGGTCGGCGGCCACACCGAGTCCAACGTCAACAATCCCAGCGAAAACCTCGAAGTCTGGCGCGCCGGACAGGTTCGCGCGCTCTGCGTGTTCGACAAGGAGCGCATCTCCTACAAGACGAAGGTCACCGACACGCAATCCTGGAACGACATCCCGACCTGCAAGGAAGAGGGGCTCGACGTGCAGTATCTGATGCTGCGCGCGATGTTCCTGCCCGGCAAGGTCACGCAGGAGCAGCAGGCGTTCTATGTCGACTTGTTCCAGAAAGTGACGCAGACGGCCGAATACAAGGACTACATGGAGAAGCAGGCGTTGAAGCCGATCTTCCTCACCGGCAAGGATATGGTCGAGTTCCTGCAGGATGACGACAAGCTCAATACCTCGCTGATGAATGCGGCGGGCTTCGTCGCGAAGTAGTGGTCGTGGTTTGCCGTTCATCCATACTTCCTCATTCCGGGGCACGCGAAGCGTGAACCCCAATTCGCAATTGCGAATTGGGAATCTCGAGATTCCGGGTTCGATGCTTTCGCATCGCCCCGGAATGACGGAGCAAATGGCCGCCGGCGCTGGCTCGACGTGCGCTACGCATCCCTCGTTGCTTTACCTTCCGCTCGGAATCGCCTTGCATCGCGCGGTCACGCCATCGATATTGCGCCGCAGTAAGGCGCCGTTGCGGGAGCGTGAGGAGCAATCATGACCAAAGCCGTTCTCGGGATCATCGGCGGATCCGGCATCTACGACCTGCCGGGCCTGGAAAATGTCCGCGAAGAGGCGATCACGAGCCCGTGGGGCGAGCCGTCCGCGCCGCTGCGCCGTGGCGAGATGGCGGGACTGCCGATCGTGTTCCTGCCGCGACACGGCCCGGGACATGCGCTGTCGCCGTCCGACATCAACTATCGCGCCAATATCGACGTGCTGAAGCGGGCCGGGGTCACCGACCTCGTCGCGCTGTCCGCCTGCGGCTCGTTCAAGGAGGAGCTGCCGCCGGGCACCTTCGTGTTGGTCGACCAGTTCGTCGATCGCACCCACAAGCGCGAGAGCTCGTTCTTCGGCCGAGGCTGCGTCGCGCATGTCTCGATGGCGCATCCGGTGTCGCCGCTGCTGGTGAAACATCTCGCCGCCGCGGCCGAAGCGGAAACCATCGCGTTCGCGCGCGGCGGCACCTATCTCTGCATGGAAGGGCCGCAATTCTCCTCGCTCGCCGAAAGCCTGACCTACAAGGCGCAAGGCTATTCGGTGATCGGCATGACCAACATGCCGGAAGCCAAGCTCGCCCGCGAGGCCGAGATTTGCTACGCCAGCGTGGCGATGGTTACCGATTTCGACTGCTGGCATCCGGCGCATGATGCCGTGACCGTGCAGGATATCATCCGCGTGCTGAATTCGAACGCCGAGAAGGCAAAGGCGCTGGTCGCGCGGCTGGCGCGGGATTTTCCGCGCGAGCACGAGCTGTGTCCGATCGGCTCGGATCGCGCGCTGGACACCGCGCTGATCACGGCGCCCACGGCGCGCGATCCGCAGTTGCTTGCTAAACTCGATGCAGTCGCCGGAAGGGTCTTGCGCGCATGAAGGTCGACGGACGTCATTTTCGCAGCATCTGGCTCGAGCCCGACGGCTGGTCGGTCGGCGCGATCGATCAGCGCCGGCTGCCGCATGAATTCGTCGTCGCCAAACTCACCACCGCTGATGAGGCCGGCGAGGCGATCAGCTCGATGCTGGTCCGCGGCGCGCCCCTGATCGGTGCGACTGCGGCTTACGGCATGGCGCTGGCGATGCGTGCCGACGCGTCCGATGCCGCGCTCGACCGCGCCGGCAAGATGCTGATTGCGACCCGGCCGACTGCGATCAATCTGAAGTGGGCGATCGACGAGATGCAGTGCGCGCTCGCGCCGCTCGTCGCGTCAGCTCGCGTAGAGGCAGCGTATGCCCGCGCCCGCGAGATCGCCGATGAGGACGTCGAGATCAACCGCGAGATCGGCCGCCACGGGCTCGGGCTGATCGAGACGATCGCTGCGACCAAGAAGCCGGGCGAGCCGGTGAACGTGCTGACGCATTGCAATGCCGGCTGGCTTGCAACCGTCGATTGGGGGACGGCGACGTCACCGATCTATCAGGCGCATGATCGCGGCATTCCGGTCCATGTCTGGGTCGACGAGACGCGGCCGCGCAATCAGGGCGCCTCGCTCACCGCCTGGGAACTCGGTCACCACGGCGTGCCGCACACCGTGATCCCCGACAACACCGGCGGCCATTTGATGCAGCATCGCATGGTCGATCTGGCGATCGTCGGCACCGACCGCGTCGCCGCCAACGGCGACGTCTGCAACAAGATCGGGACCTATCTGAAAGCGCTCGCCGCGCATGACAATGGCGTGCCGTTCTATGTTGCGCTGCCGTCGCCGACCATCGACTTTAGTATCGATGATGGCGTGAGGCAGATCCCGATCGAGCAACGCGCGGCTAGCGAGGTTACGCACCTTACCGGGCGGGCGGCGGATGGACGGATCGAGACCGTGCGCGTGGTTCCGGACGGCTCTTCGGTCGCAAATTTCGGCTTCGACGTCACACCGGCGAGACTGGTGACCGGATTGATCACCGAGCGTGGCGTCCTCAATGCGAATCGTGCTGCGCTGGCGAGCGCATTTCCCGAACGTTCCAGTTAGCTGAAGGCTGCATTGACGGCGATTGTATCAGCACGCTATCCCAATCGTTGCCCTCGCAACCCAGACCGTCTCGTCCATGTCCAATACCGAACTTGAGATCGTCGTCGACGATCCGACCGCGCCTGAAGAAAATTCGCCTGCCGTCGTCTCTACCGGCGTCGTCGATGTCGTCGTCTCGCTGCTCTTGCTCGCGCTCGCATTGGTGCTCGGCTGGGACAATTGGCGCACCGGCGCCTCATGGGACTCGACCGGGCCGCAGCCGGGTTATTTTCCGTTCTATCTCTCGGTGATCCTCGGCGCCGCCAGCCTCTACGGCATGGGTGCTGCCTTCGTCTCGCGCCGGGAAGTCGCCGAGACCTTCGTCACCCGGGCCCAGTTGCGCCGGGTGATGGCGGTGTTCGTGCCGACATTCCTGTTCTGCCTCGCCACCCAATATCTCGGCCTCTATGTCGCGAGCTTTCTCCTGATCGCGGGCTTCATGCGTCTCGTCGGCAAGATCGCGTTGTGGAAGTCGCTGCTGACTGCCTTCGTCTTCACCGCCGCGATGTTCGTGACCTTCGATGTCGCGTTCGACGTCATCATGCCGAAGGGGCCGCTCGAAGCGGCTCTCGGCCGCTAGCTAACCGACAGGATTTCGGGACATGGAAGCCTTCGGTCTCCTGCTGCACGGCTTCGCCGTCCTTTTGACGTGGAAGACGCTGCTGTTGATGATGGTCGGGCTCGTGCTCGGCATCTTCGTCGGCGTGCTGCCCGGGCTCGGCGGCCCCAAC
Organism: Bradyrhizobium uaiense; assembly: GCF_010811875.1. GTDB lineage: Bacteria > Pseudomonadota > Alphaproteobacteria > Rhizobiales > Xanthobacteraceae > Bradyrhizobium > Bradyrhizobium uaiense. The sequence continues at coordinate 3,086 of NZ_VKHP01000357.1, read as the reverse complement.
GGCGTCGCGATCCTGCTGCCGCTGACTTTCACGATGGACCCGACGTCGGCCATCGTGATGCTGTCCTGCATCTACTGGGGCGCGCTGTTCGGCGGCGCCATCACCTCGATCCTGTTCAACATCCCCGGTGAAGCCTGGTCGGTCGCGACCACCTTCGACGGCTACCCGATGGCGCAGCAGGGCAGGGCGGCCGAAGCGCTCACCGCCGCGTTCACTTCGTCCTTTATCGGCTCGCTGGTCGCGGTGCTCTTGATCACCTTCCTGGCGCCGATGATCTCGTCGTTCGCGCTGAAGTTCGGCCCGCCGGAATTCTTCGCGGTCTATCTGCTGACCTTCTGCTCGTTCGTCGGACTCGGTCGCGAAGCCAAGCACAAGACTGTCATCTCGATGTCGCTCGGCCTGCTGCTCGCCGGCGTCGGCATGGATACGGTGTCCGGACAGTTGCGCATGACCTTCGGCTCTGCGGAGCTGCTGCGCGGCGTCAACTTCCTCGTCGCCGTGATCGGCCTGTTCGGCATCAGCGAGATCCTGCTCACGATGGAGGAGCGCCTGGCGCTGCGCGGGCACGCAGCCGGCATCAGCCTGCGCGTGGTGCTGTCGGTGTGGAAGGACTTGCCGAAATACTGGGTGACGCTGCTGCGCTCGTCGGTGATCGGCTGCTGGCTCGGCATCACGCCGGGCGGCGCGATCGCGGCCTCCTTCATGGGCTACAACCTCGCCAAGCGCTTCGCCAAGGATCCGGAGAGTTTCGGCAAGGGCCGCATCGAGGGCGTGTTCGCGCCGGAGACCGCCGCCCACGCCTCGGGCACCTCGGCGCTGTTGCCGATGCTCGCGCTCGGCATTCCCGGTTCGGGGACTGCTGCGATCCTGCTTGGCGGCCTGATGGTCTGGGGCCTCAACCCGGGTCCGCTGCTGTTCGTCGAACATAAGGATTTCGTCTGGGGCCTGATCGCCTCGATGTATCTCGGTAACGTCGTCGGCCTCGTACTGGTGCTGACCACGGTGCCGATCTTCGCCTCGATCCTGCGCGTGCCGTTCGCGGCCGTGGCGCCGATGATCGTGGTATCCTGCGCGATCGGCGCCTATGCGATCCAGAATGCGATGTTCGACATCTGGCTGATGCTGGGCTTCGGCGTGGTCGGCTACGTCTTCAAGAAGATCGGGATTCCGCTTGCGCCATTCACGCTCGCATTGGTGCTCGGTAGTCGGGCCGAGGACGCGTTCCGGCTCTCGATGATCGGCTCCGGCGGCGACATGAAGGTGTTCTGGTCGAATGGCCTTGTCGGCACCATCACGACGCTGGCGATCGTGCTGCTGTTCTGGCCGGTGATCGATCGGACCTTTGCCGGCGTCGCGCGTCTGGCAAAGGCGTGAGGTTCCAGAGCGTTTTCGAGCGAAGTGGACGCCGGTTCGCGTGAAGAAAACGCGTCGAGACTAGAATCTCTAGACCACCTTGCGCTGCCGCAGCTCGGCGATCTCGTCCTGGCCGAAGCCGAATTCGGCGAGAAGTTCTTCGGTCTGCTCGCCGAATTCCGGCGGGCGGGCCGCCATTCTGCTCGGCGTCCGCGACAGCGTCACGGGCTGTGCGACCAGCTGAATATCGCGGTTCTCGTCATTGGGGACATGCTGGGCGATGCCGAGATGCTTGACCTGGGCGTCGTCGAACATCTGGTCGATTGAGTAGATCGGCCCGCACGGCACGCCGGCGGCGTTCAGTTCCTGCACCCAGGTCTCGGTCGATTTCTTCGCGGTCAGCGCGTCGATCCTGGCATTCAGCGCGTCGCGATTCTTCGAGCGCGCCGGTGCGGTCGCATAGTCGGGATCGGTGATCAGGTCGGGCGCCCCGATCGCCTGGGCGCAGCGCTCCCAGATCCGCCCGCCGGTCGTGGCGATGTTGATGTAGCCGTCGGAGGTCTTGAACACGCCGGTCGGGATCGAGGTCGGATGGTTGTTGCCGGCCTGCTTGGCGACTTCCTTCTCCATCAGCCAGCGCGCCGCCTGGAAATCCAGCATGAAGATCTGCGCCTGCAGCAGGGAGGTCTGCACCCATTGGCCTTCGCCGGAGACGTCGCGTTCCAGGAGCGCGGTGAGGATGCCGATCGCACAGAACAGCCCGGCGGTGAGGTCGGCGACGGGAATGCCGACTCGCATCGGTCCGCCGCCGGGCGCGCCGGTCACCGACATCAGGCCGCCCATGCCCTGTGCGATCTGATCGAATCCGGGGCGCTTGTGATAGGGGCCGTCCTGGCCGAAACCGGAGATGCTGCCATAGACGATCCGCGGGTTGATCTTGCGGATGCTCTCATAGTCGATGCCGAGCTTGGCCTTGACGTCCGGTCGGAAGTTTTCGACCATGACGTCAGCCTGCTCGGCCAGCCGCTTGAACACCTCGAGCCCCTTGGGGTCCTTCAGGTTCAGCGTCATGGCGCGCTTGTTGCGGTGAAGGTTCTGGAAATCGGACCCGCCGCGCGGGCCGCCCGGCTGCTCGCCGCCGCCGTCCTCAAGGAGTGCATCGATCTTGACGACGTTGGCACCCCAATCGGCGAGCTGGCGCACGCAGGTCGGCCCGGACCGGACCCGGGTCAAATCCAGCACGGTGAAACGGGACAGGGCTTGGGATGCGCGGGGAAAGGGCATTGAGACACCTTCTTGTTTGGCGGGCCGCTCTGGGGCTACAGCCCCTCTGCCTTAGACAATTTGGCAGGCCTTTCCAACTGTTACGGGGATGACAATCGGGCAGGAAACAAACAATCATGGTTCCGCGGAGACCGGCTTCCGCCTTGGCTGTCGTCCAGACCTGCCTTGCACGGCCCAGCCGTCCGCCAACCCTCGACAATCACCCTGCCGGCTGCTAGCCCGTCGCCGTGCCGAATGGGTTTTGCCCTTACGCAAGAGGCACTTGAGGCTTAACGAGGCGATGGACCGAAAGCGGGAATAGCGGTGAAGAAAGGTCCATCCCATCTGCTCGGCAACTCGGCATGGAACGCGACGGCCTTCGCGGTCGCGGTGCTGCTCAATCTCGCGATTCTCCCATTCGTGATTTTCCGTCTCGGCCTCGCCGCGTTCGGTGTTGCAGGGCTGGTGAC
>NZ_VKHP01000356.1 GCF_010811875.1 Bradyrhizobium uaiense | reverse complement strand
GTGATGGCGTCATTCACCGCGTTCTGGGCCGCCGTAGCGCTGCGCCTGCCGGATGCGCCGTTCAAGCTCGACGCCAAGGGGATCGCGCTGTTTGCACTGATCGGCGTCGCCGGTGCCGTCGCCACGCCGTTGGCCGGACGATGGGGTGACCGTGGCTTTGCCCGGCCGATGCTGATCGGCTCGCATCTTCTGATCATCGCGTCGCTGGCGCTATGCGCGTGGGCCGGCGTGCTTGAATCGCGGATGGGAGCGCTCGTCGTGCTCAGCGTCGGCAGCATCCTGCTGGATCTCGGCATCACCACCGACCAGACGCTCGGCCGCCGCGCCGTCAATTTGCTGCGGCCCGAGGCGCGCGGCCGGATCAACGGCCTGTTCGTGGCGCTGTTCTTCATCGGCGGCACGGTCGGCGCGGCGGCAGCGTCCGCAGCATGGAGCTTTGGCGGGTGGACGGCGGTCTGCGCGGTGGCTGCGGCGTTCGGCATACTCGGCCTGATCACCGACCTCGCGACGAGGACCGGTTCGGAATGAGCCGGGTTACAAGGCGCGTTGCGTGAGCCAGCTCAACGCGCCCTTCCCGGCGGCGACGCCGGTCGCGAACGACGCCTGCAACAGATAGCCGCCGGTCGGTGCTTCCCAGTCGAGCATTTCGCCGGCGGCGAAAACACCGGGCAATCGCCGCAGCATGAAATGGTCATCCAGTTCGTCGAACCTGATCCCGCCCGCACTCGAAATCGCGCGCGCGATCGGCGCGACGCCGGTGACCTCGTTCGGCACCGCGTTGATCAGCGCGGCCAATTCGGCCGGCGGCAGCGAAGCCAGCGATCGGCCGGAAGCGACTGCCGCCTCCTGCAACAATCCGATGCCGACCGGCGAGAGCTGCGCGGCCTTGCGCAGGAAATTGGAGAAGGATTGCTTGCCCTTCGGCACCGACAGCCGCGCGATCAGGTCGTCTCGCACGGCATCGGGCCGCAGCGCCACGCTGAGCGTCGCCGTTCCCTTGGCGAGCACCGCCTCGCGCAATTCGGCCGACAATGCATAGATGGCGCCGCCCTCGATGCCGGCGCGGGTGACGATCGCCTCGCCGCGCACCGTATGCGCCCCGATCGTGAGCGAGACGCCTTTGAGCGGCTGGCCTTCAAACCGGTCGCGGAAGATATTTGACCACGCAACCGTGAAGCCGGAATTGGCTGATTTCATCGGCGCCACGGCAACGCCCTTCGCGGCGAGGATGTTCGCCCAAGCGCCATCGGAGCCGAGCCGCGGCCAGCTTGCACCGCCGAGCGCGAGCACGGTCGCCTCAGCGTTGACTGCGCGCGGGCCGTCCGGTGCCTCGAGCAGCAGTCCGCCGTCCGACTCCCATCCGGTCCAGCGATGCCGGAATGCGAACGCGACGCCTGCCGCATTGAGCCGCCGCAGCCAGGCGCGCAGCAGGGGCGAAGCCTTGAACGCCTCGGGAAACACCCGGCCGCTGGTGCCGATGAAGGTCGGCTGGCCCAGCGCCGCGCTCCAGGCGCGCAACGCATCGGGCGGAAATGCCTCGACCGCTTTCGTCAGGCGCGGCATCGCCTCGCGATAACGCCTCAGGAAATCCGGCAGCGGCTCGGAGTGCGTGAGATTGAGCCCGCCGCGGCCGGCCATCAGGAACTTGCGGCCGGCCGACGGCATCGCGTCATAGACGGTGACCTGTGCGCCGCCCGCCGCAAGAGTTTCCGCAGCCATCAGGCCGGCAGGTCCGGCTCCGATGACGGCGACGACCATGCTCAGAGCTTGATCCCGGCCCGCGCTGCGGCCTGGGCGACATACTTCTGGGTCTGCTCGAATGCGCCCTGCAGCGCCTTCGCGGTCGACATGTCGGCGATGTCCTTGAAGTGCGCGGCGACGCCGTCGGGCGTCCATTCGGATTGCGGCAGGTTGACGCCTTCGGTCTCCAGCACGCGGATCACCGCGAACGAGCCGGCGCCGGCGCCCATGATGGTGCGGGTCGGCGCGTCCTCGCTGAGCAGGAATTCGACCGCCGGCGTGATCGCTTCCGGCTTCATCAGTTGAAGCGCCTGCGGCGGCAGCAGCTCCTCGGTCATCCGGGTCGCCGCCGTCGGCGAGATGGTGTTGACCTTGATGTTGTTCTTGCGGCCCTCTTCGGCGAGCACGTTCATCAGGCCGACCATGCCGGCCTTCGCCGCGCCGTAATTGGCCTGGCCGAAATTGCCGAACAGGCCGGACGACGAGGTGGTCAGCACGATGCGGCCGTAATTGCGCTCGCGCATGCCGGCCCACACCGCCTTGCAGCAGTAGAAGGTGCCGGTGAGATGCACGTCGAGCACCTTGGCACAGTCGGCGACCTCCATCTTGGCAAACGACTTGTCGCGCAGGATGCCGGCATTGGCGCACAAGAGGTCGACGCTGCCCCACTCCTTGGTGGCGCGCTCGACCATCGCGGTGACCTGCTCGAAGTTCGAGACGTCGGCGCCATCGGCCATCGCGGTGCCACCCGCCTGGCGGATCTCCTCGACCACGGTCTCGGCCGGCGACAGCGAGCCGCCGGTGCCGTCGCGGGCGCCGCCGAAATCGTTGACCACGACCTTGGCGCCACGGCTGGCAAGGCCCAGCGCATGCGCCCGCCCAAGACCATTGCCCGCGCCGGTGACGATAGCGACGCGTCCGTCAAACCTGATTGCCATCCGTAAATTCCTGTTCTTCCCTTCTCCCCTTGTGGGAGAAGGTGGCGCGCGCAAGCGCGCCGGATGAGGGGTTCTCTCCACGGATGAGCGCGCGGAGAGAAACCCCTCACCCGGCTTCATCTCGCTCCGCTCGATTTCGCCACCTCTCCCACAAGGAGAGAGGGTGCACGCCCGAGCGGCATGAAAAGGTTGGGGACTTTTGAGCAGCGATGGATGGCCGGGTCAAGCCCGGCCAGGAAAAGCCAGGAAAGCCGCCGGGCGCGCTAGACGTCAGGGGTCATCGACCCGCAGGGCTTCAGGCTTTTGAGCAGATGCCCGCTCCAGCACTCGTGGTGCTCCTGGGCGTAGCTGATCGAGCCGATCACAATCAGAGCGACTACGACAAGTCCGGCGACGATGTTCTGCACCATGGCTGCCACTCCCGGGACCGCACCGCCTAAACCGGTATGATGGACACCAGGAATCAAAGCCGTCAATGCGCTACTTGGCCTAGGCGGGTTCGCTCCACCTCTGCCGCTTGCCGGAAAAGTGGAGCTACTCAACCATCTGCTAGAGCCTTTTCCGTTCCGATTGAATCGGAACGGGGCTCCAGATTCTTGTTCGGAGCGTTTTCTTCACGCGAACCGGAGCCCGCTTCGCTGGAAAACGCTCTAGCTGAAATAGATCAGGCCGAGCCAGTCGGCGACCAGCGCGGGCTTCTCCTCGCCCTCGATCTCGACCGTGACGTTGGTGCGCGACAGCAGTTCCTTCGGCTTGCGCAGCGTGGCTTCGGCCAGCACGAAGCGGCCGCGCACGCGCTTGCCCGAGCGCACCGGCGAGATGAAGCGGAGCTTGTCGAAGCCGTAATTGACGCCCATCGCGGTACCCTCGAGCACCGGCATCACCTCGTAGGACATGATCGACAGCAGCGACATCGTGAGGAAGCCGTGGGCGATCGTGGTGCCGAACGCGGTCTCCTTCTTGGCGCGCTCGGGATCGACGTGGATGAACTGGTGATCCTCGATCACGTCGGCATAGGTATCGATGCGGCCCTGATCGAGCAGGTGCCACGAGGACACACCAATCTCCTTGCCGACCATGCCCTGGTAGGTTTCCAGCGACACCGGCGGCTTCTTCCAGACTTCGTTCATTTGGCTAACCTCCGCTAACCGGAGGTCCGCACCTTCTGCAGCTCCGGAAATTCCTCCTCGCGGAACTCGGCTCCGCGCAACGCATCGCTTCTGACATCGTCATGTTCGAGCCGGCGCAACTGCACCCGACGGATTTTTCCAGAAATCGTCTTGGGCAGTTCGGTGACCAGCTCGATCTTGCGGATGCGTTTAAACGGTGCAAGCCGCGTGTGCAAATGTTTGAAGATCGACAGCGCCGTCTCCGGGCTGCGCTCGACACCGGAGACCAGCAGCACATAGGCCTTGGGGACTGCCAGCCGGATCGGATCCGGGCTCGGCACCACGGCCGCTTCCGCCACCGCGTCATGCTCCAGCAGCACGCTTTCGAGCTCGAACGGCGAGATGCGGTAGTCGGAAGATTTGAACACGTCGTCGGTGCGGCCGACGAAGGTCAGATAGCCCTCGTCATCGGTGAACACGACGTCGCCGCTGCGATAGATCTCGCCGTCGGTGCCGATCAGTCTGCCGTCGTCACCCTGATAGCCCTGCATCAGGCCCGCCGGCCGGTCGGCGCCGAGCAACAGCGTCACCTCGCCCTCCTTCGCGGGGTGACCGTCATTGTCGGTCACCTGCACGCGATAGCCCGGCAGCGGCCGGCCCATCGAGCCGACCTTCACCTTCTGCCCCGGCGAGTTGCCGGCCAGCGCCGTGGTCTCGGTCTGGCCGTAGCCGTCGCGAATAGTGAGGCCCCAGGCCGATTTGACCTGGTCGATGATTTCAGGGTTGAGCGGCTCGCCGGCGCCGCAGACCTCGCGCAGCGACACCTTGAAGCTTGCGAGGTCTTCCTGAATGAACATCCGCCACACCGTCGGCGGCGCGCACAGCGTGGTGACGCCGCAGCGGCCGATGATCGAGAGCAGCCCCTTCGCCTCAAAGCGTGGCTGGTTGGCAATGAAGATCGTTGCGCCGGCATTCCACGGCGCAAAGAAGCAGCTCCAGGCATGCTTGGCCCAGCCGGGCGAGGAAATATTGAGATGGATGTCGCCGGGTTGCAGGCCGATCCAGTACATGGTCGAGAGATGGCCGACCGGATAGCTGCGCTGGCTGTGCCGCACCAGCTTCGGCTTTGCCGTGGTCCCCGAGGTGAAATAGAGCAGTATCGGATCGTCGGCCTGGGTCGGGCCGTCAGGCGTGAAAGCCTCGGACGCCTTCGCGGCATCCTCGAACGGCAGCCAGCCGTCCTGCGCCTGCGTGGCGCCGACCACGATGCGGACCAGTTGGTCACTGCCGAGCCCTGCGAACTTCGCAACCTGATCTTGCGTGGCGACCACCGCCTTCGCCTTGCCGCGATCGAGCCGGTCGCGGAGTTCATCCGCGGTCAATAGCGTGGTCGCGGGGATCACGACGACGCCCAGCTTCATCGCCGCCAGCATGGTCTCCCACAGCGGCACCACATTGCCGAGCAGCAGCAGCAGATGATCACCGCGCTTCAGCCCCTGCGCGCGCAGGAAATTTGCAACTCGATTGGAGCGGCGCGACAGCTCGGCGAAGCTGAGCTTGGTCTCGTTGCCGCTGGCGGCATCGACGATCCACAGCGCCGGGCGGTCACGGCTGTCGGCATTGCGCGCCAGCTCGGCGTCGAACCAGTCCAGCGCCCAGTTGAACGGCACCGGGTCCGGCCAGCGAAATCCCTTCACCGCAGCATCGTAGTCGGTGCGGTGCTTGAGCAGAAAGGCGCGTGCGTCCTGAAATGTGGTCATCCGGCTTCACCACGTTTTATGGCGTCATCCTGAGGAGCCGCGCCTCGCGCGGCGTCTCGAAGGATGGCCACAGGCACTGCGTTCAGCATCCTTCGAGGCTCGCTGGCGCTCGCGCCTCAGGATGACGCATAGAGATTATTTCCCAGCGAGGCCGCGAACGTGCTGGATAATTCCGGAAAAGTCGACCCCGCCATGGCCCGACGCGTCGAAGGTCTTATAGAGCTCCTGCGCGTGCTTGCCGAGCGGCGTCACCGCGCCGGCGGCATTGGCGGCGTCCTGTGCGAGTGTCAGGTCCTTCACCATCAGGTTGGAGGCGAAACCCGGCTTGTAGTCGTTGTTGGCCGGCGAGGTCGGCACCGGGCCGGGAACCGGGCAATAGGTGGTGAGCGACCAGCACTGGCCCGATGAGGTCGAGGCGACGTCGAACAGCGCCTGGTGCGACAGGCCGAGCTTTTCGGCCAGCACGAAGGCTTCGCCGACCGCGATCATGGAAATGCCAAGGATCATGTTGTTGCAGATCTTGGCCGCCTGCCCCGCGCCGCCAGCGCCGCAATGCACGATCTTCTTGCCCATGTTAGCCAGCATCGGCTGGGCCGCCGCGAAGGCGTTCGGCTCACCGCCGCACATGAAGGTCAGCGTCGCGCCCTTGGCGCCGCCGGTGCCGCCGGAGACCGGCGCGTCGACCGAGGCCATGCCATGCTTGGCCGCAAGCGCGTGCGCCTGCTTGGCGCTTTCGACGTCGATGGTCGAGCAGTCGATGATCAGCGCGCCTTTGCTCATGGCGGGAAGCACTTCGTTCCAGACGCCGAGCACATGCTTGCCAGCCGGCAGCATGGTGATGACCACGTCGGCGCCCTTCACCGCACTGACGCTGCTCTCGGCGATCGCGGCACCGTCGCTCTTGGCCTGATCGCGGGACGCAGCGACCAGATCGAACGCGGTCACCTTGTGGCCGGCCTTGACCAGATTGGCCGCCATCGGCCCGCCCATATTGCCGAGCCCGATGAATGCGACGTTTGCCATGGGAAGTCCTCCGCTTGCGACGTTTCTATTTGCCGTCAGGAAATTTCAGTTCGTCGGCGCCGATTTCGGCGAAGTAAGGCGCCAGCATTTCGGGCGTCACGTCTTCGATCCGGCTCGGCTGCCACTTCGGATTGCGGTCCTTGTCGATCACGGCCGCGCGCACGCCCTCGCGGAAATCGTCGCTGGCGAACACTTCGAGCGCGGCGCGATATTCGCGCACCAGGCACTCTTCCAGCGTCTCGGTCGCCCGCGCCAGCCGCAGCAGCTTCAGCGTCACCACCATCCCGCGCGGCGATTTTTCGCCGAGCGTTTTCAGCGTCGCCTGCGCCAGATCGGAACCGTCGGCCGTCAGTACCGCAACAATGTCGTCCATCCGGCCGCGCGCGAACCAGCCGTCGATCTTGGCCTGCATCGCAGCGACAGGGCCGGATTTCTCGCCGGTCGCAAAGCCCGCGATCAGCCGATCGATCTCAGCCGAAGGCGTACCCGGTGCAACCTTGGTCAGCGCCTCGCGCAGTGCGGGCAGCTTTGCGCTCGGCACCACCGCATCGGCAAACTTCGCATAGATCGCATCGGGACCATTCATCGTGGTGCCGGTAAGACCAAAGTAAGTCCCGATCTCGCCCGGCGAGCGCGACAGCAGATAGGTGCCGCCGACATCGGGGAAGAAGCCGAGCCCGACCTCGGGCATCGCGAGTTTGGTTCGCTCGGTCACCACCCTGTGGCTGCTGTGCGCCGACAGCCCGACGCCGCCGCCCATCACGATGCCGTCCATGAAGGCTACATAGGGTTTCGGGAATTTCTTGATCCGCGCGTTGAGAATGTACTCGTCACGCCACAGGATCTTGCCGAGATCGCCCTTGACCTTGGAGCTTTCCCACAGCGCGCGGATGTCGCCACCGGCGCACAGGCCGCGCTCGCCGGCCCCCTCCAGCACGATAACCGCGACATCAGGATCGGCTTCGAACACGTCGAGCGCCTTGTCGATGTCGTGGAACATCTCCAGCGTCACGGCATTGATCGCCTT
>NZ_VKHP01000355.1 GCF_010811875.1 Bradyrhizobium uaiense | reverse complement strand
CAGCTCCACGTCCTGCGCCAGCACCGCAACAGCCCCGTCTCACCACGCCGACACCGGTGCCCGTCACGCCACGGCCAGCGCCTCAAGCTGTGCCAACGCAAGATGCCTCTCACTATCCAGCGCCGACGAAGCGGCGGGGTACCGTCGAGACGATTCTCGGTGTGATCACCGGCCTGCTCGGCTCGACGTTCGGCCTGATGATCAGCGCCTTCGCGCTCTTTTCGCTGCCGCTGAACGTCATCGCATTAATGCATCTTTGGGGATGGTCCTGGTTTGGTGCCCTCGTCGGGGCAATCCTATTTGCTTGTATCCCGGTCATCGGCCAGCTCGGTTTTCTGATCCTCGCGGTGATGGGCGCGTACTATGTGTGGGATGCAAACTTCGATTGGCACAAGGCGGCGTATCCATCGACGAAGACGTTCAGCATCTCGACGCTTTCAGAGCCCGAGCTGGAACGTTTTAAAACCGAGGTGGTCCGCCCCGGCTTTGAACAGGCCTGCAAAGCGGAAGCACTCAAGACCGTCGGCTTCGACGGAAAGTTACCGGCCCGCGCAGCAAGTCAGTGCGAGTGCTTTGCGATGAACTTTGCGGCCAAGCTCACGCGCGCCGACATGATCGCCTTTGAGAAGGACGGCCGATATCCCGACGACTTGCAGCAGCGGGTAGGGAGCGAAGTTCGTCGCGCGTGTCAGAACTGAAGCAACCGGTCTGCCGCGCGCGCTTACACTCCATCAGCTAAGCCCAGGGGACATCTTCGACCTCGCCAACCCAGCGCGCCTCCAGACGGTTTGAATACTGGCCGCTGTAGCCAGAGAGCCTCAAGATCAGAAGCTCAGTATACCATCGAGCTAGGCTCCAAGCGTTCGGAACGACGGCTCCCAGCTTGATCGGCAGCTTCCGCCTTGGATGCATGATGCGAGTGATTGCCTCGGGCCCATCCTGCCAGCAGTTTTGTCGCTGCCCTTCCTGCAAGCCGGCCAACGCATCGGGAATCGCAACGGGAATGCCGAGCCGGCGCAGCACTTCCCGCAGTTGGTCGGCCGTTCTGCCCCGGGCAGGCATCTTGATCTTCTGTGCTTCCAGGTAGGCCGATGCCAACAGTTCAAGCGCCGCCTGGCTGAGGATGATCCCACTATCGATGCCCGATCCATCCCCGCCTCGATTACTGCGAAGATACCAATAGAGCGTGCGATTTACCGCTCGCCCCATTACGGAATCGCGCAATAGAGCGCAAAAGCCAGGATAAACGACACTCAAAGCTTGGCCGCAGTTACGATCGAACCAGCCGCGGCAAGATTCCCAAGGCGTACCGATCCGCACACCCTAGTTTTCGTAGACACGCTTGCCTGTCGTATCGAATCCCACGTTGAGAACGACGGGCGCCCAAGCCCCTCGCGCGAAAGAGAGGAAGAGGTAGACCTTCTGCAGCACGTTCTCAGCCTCGTCGGCCGCGAAGGTTTGGCCATCTGCGCGCGTCAATTCGGCGATGTGGGTTAAGCGTTGCGGCAGACATGAGAGAGATCCTCAGCCGGAAATTCGACGGGTGGCGCAAACCGCCAGGTTTTGATTATGAGTTTTCTGCACAGTCAGGCTTAGCAAATTCGTCAATCTATAAACTTGCTTTTGGTTTGAAGCAGTTCTATATTGCTAAGCATGGCTAAGCTTTCTGGACGAAAACTAAACCTCCTCGAACATACCCTCCCGGAAGGCCTATTGGTCGATGCCGGGTGGATGACGAAGCATGGTTATTCGACAGGCTTGCGCAGCCAGTACGTCTCGGCTGGCTGGCTGGTTCAGCCAACGCGTGGCACCTTCAAGCGTCCGCTAGGCACCCTGACATGGCAGAAGGCCGTCATATCGCTCCAGACGCTGCTTGAGCGCCCCTTGATCGTCGGAGGGCGAACCGCGCTCGAATTGCAAGGCTTTTCGCACTACCTCCGGGCTGAAGGGCCGACCGTCGTTTATCTGTATGGTCCCGATGCTCCGCCCGGATGGCTCTCCAAGCTTCCGCTCAAAGAGCGCTTCACATTCCGCAAGAGCACGACGCTCTTCAAAGCCGACCCGGCGAAGGTGCTCAAGAACTTCGCCTGGAATGTCCAGAGCAATACCGGCGCACCCGCCGACGAATTCCAGGCAGGCCCATTCAAGCAGATATGGGGCCAGGGCGAATGGCCGCTCACTGTCTCATCGCCCGAGCGCGCGTTGCTTGAACTGCTCGACGAGCTGCCGAATAGCGAGAGCTTCCACCAGGTCGACATGCTTATTGAGGGCTTGCGCAACCTCAGTCCCCGCAAGCTGCAAAAGCTGCTGGACGATTGCCGAAGCGTGAAAGTCAAAAGGCTGTTCTTCTGGTTTGCCGACCGGCACAACCATTCGTGGCTGAAGCAAATAGACCGTGACAAGGTTGATTTGGGGAAGGGAAAGCGCATGCTGGTGAAAGGCGGAAGGCTCGATCCGAAATACCTGATCACCGTACCGGAGGATCTCAGTGCCCCTGTCTGAACGCTATCGCCATCAGGTCGCGCTGCTGATCGAGACCTTGCCATTCGTTGCAGCGGAAAAGGATTTTGCCCTCAAAGGCGGGACTGCGATCAATTTATTCGTGCGCGATATGCCGCGTTTGTCAGTTGATATCGACCTGACCTACCTGCCTGTCGCCGGGCGGCCGGAATCGCTGGCCGCGATCGATGCGGGCATGAAAAGAATGGCTGTCGCCATTGGTAAGGGAATTCCAGTCGTCAAGGTGAATGAGGTCGTGAACCGCGCGGAAGGCATCGTTACCAAGCTGACACTTCAAAGGGCTGACGCTCAGATCAAGATCGAAGTCACTCCCGTCCTTCGCGGCTGCGTCTTCGATCCCGAGATGCGATCCGTACGTCCGAACGTCGAGGAGAGCTTTGGTTTTGCGGAGACACAAGTCGTCTCGTTTTTCGACCTCTACGCAGGAAAAATCGTCGCGGCCCTTGACCGTCAACATCCTCGAGATCTCTTTGACATCCACGATCTTCTGGCGAATGAGGGAATCAGCGACGATCTGAGGCGCGCTTTCATCGTCTATCTCATCAGCCATGATCGGCCTATTTCGGAGGTCGTGGCGCCGCGGCGAAAGGATATCCGCCAGGAATTCGAGCACGGCTTCGAGGGTATGACCTCAGATCCGGTCTCGCTGGATGAACTATTGAGAGCCCGCGAGGACTTGATCGCCGAGGTATCTGGAAAGATGCCGAAGGAGCATCGGGAATTTCTGATCGGATTCAAGCTCGGGAAGCCAGATTGGGCTCTGCTGGGCGTCGATGGAGCGGCAGAGCTTCCCGCAGTCCGATGGAAGCAGATCAATCTTGATAAGCTGCGTGCCGCAGATCGCGAAAAGCTTGTGGCTCAGTTGATCGCAGTTCTTAAGTGACTGCATTGTGGTGCATTCGGATCGTAAGCTGATGGGCATGCCGTAGGTCTGTGGAGTAGGCTCGGCCGCTATAGGATAAAGTAGGAGCCCTCATCGTATAATAGCGTAGAGAACTCTAATTTGACGATATCGCAACAGAAGCTTAACGGATTGCTTTCATTAGGTCGCTGGACGGCGAAGGCGTAAGTGAGGAGCAGATTTGTCTATGCCCTTGCACAGCAAGCCGCAGTGCCTTCGGAAGGCGCTGCGCTTTACCTCGCCGAGGTTAATCGTGCTGCCGGCAAAAACGAGCGCGCCCGTGAGCTGGTGGCGTTCGCGGTGGACTCTCACCCAGGCTACGTGCCCCTTCGCGACTACGAGACTTCTTTATCGCCTGATGAACTCGGAGAAATCGGCTGGGCAAAAGTCCTTCTGCCCCCAAAGTCGAGCAACGAGGGCCCATCTTCCGATACGGCTCCCGCCGTCTAGTGCGCCTTTGCCGCCCCAGGGCGGCACCGCTTACGGTTCGCCCTTCGTCCAACGTGCTAGCCGGATTGCTGCCGCTGCGGTGAGTTGCCTTACGTCGGATTTCGCGTTCGACGACGCAAAAAGAAGTAACCGCCGGTGCTGAAACGGGTTGCAGGCGGCCGGCGACGGCAACATGCCGGCGCGGTCGACACCGTCGGCGCGAGGGTCTCCCATGAGTGCCCGCCAGTATTCGGGCGGCAGGTCCTGATCCGGAGCCAGTACGCGCGCGGCAGCGGCCCTCCCGCCGACGGCGGCGGCCATCCCCGGTCCATCTTGTTTCGGGCCGGCATACGGCAGCTTGCGGGCCGCTCGGTCATAGCCATATTAGAACATATCATGAACGATAGAGTCGAGGCGGGCAAGCATTTTCGACCGTGAACTCGATGGAAAACGGGCGACCCTACGCGATCGCGACCTTGCTATCAGGCCGGAACGATGCGGCGCATTCAAGCCGCTCGGCGTGGCCCGACGGCCACTCAGACACACCCAGGCCGTTCACGATGTCCACGGATAAACCGATGGTCGAAGTTGACCGGACGGATTCCCATACAACACAATCGCTCCGCACAGTGAGTTGCATCGGGGTCATCTTCTGCGTTCGTCCAACACGCTCCCCAATGACCGAAGCGGCTGCTGCCCATGAGTGCCAGTCGATCGGATCGTTTATGCCAATACCGGATTTTAATATCGATGGACTATTGCCCCCGTTCGTAGGGGGCACGCCTGCAGGTCCGTCGAGCGACATGTCGCCGTACAGAGGGTCGGCGCTCGAGGTGGTGCAGGTCTTCGGCTTCAGCGAAGGGCGGAGGTCGATCCTCCGAGGATGGCTGCTGCACAGGAAGGCGCTCAGGGCCGTCGGTTTCGGCACGGGCTTTCAGTGGATCGACGGGAGCTTCGTGGAGAAGGGCAAGGAGCCGAAGGACATCGACACCATGACGTTTCTTCGCCGGCCGCCGCATGCCAGGACTCTGCACGACCTCGGACTCTTTTGGCAGGCCAACCGACCGGTATTGGGGAGAGCCGAGGTCAAGGCCTCCTTTCACGTCGATTTTCTTCCGCTTGACCTCGACGGAGACGACGAACTGCTCGTCGATCTGACGCGGTACTACCTCAGCCTGTTCTCGCACCGTCGGGAAGACCTGGTCTGGAAGGGGATGATCCAGGTGCCGCTGGACACCGTCGCCGAGGACGATCAAGCTTTGCAATTGCTGGGACCCGAGCCAACCTCATCCGATCCGGCGGCGGGAGGCGGCACATGACCAACCCGCGCAAATTGGAAAGCGACTACATCAAGGCGAACATATCGGAGGTGACCGCGCTCCTCGACAGGGTCGGCGACCGGGATGTCATGTCGCGCTTCGGACTGGAGGACCAGCTCAACGAACTGAACGAGGCCTTGGCGCGATTGGAAGCGATGTCGCCGGAGACGCTCGCCTCGGCGGCGCTCTTCTTCGGAGGCAAACCGGTCCTCGGCTCCCAAGGAATCGAAAGCGGCTTCGCCGGGTCGGCGGTCGGTCAGTTCCAGGACCTGGTGTCGATGGTGCATGCCCATGAGACCGTCGGTCTTGCCGAGCGCGGGACGGTGCCGCGTCGGGCCTCCTCGACGCTTCACATCACGAACATCGTCAGAGGTTCGTTCGGCTTCCTTCTCGAGGAGGTGCAGCCCCAACTCCAGATCGTGGATTCCTCGCTGAAGACGGCGGTTGACGAAGCCACCCGCCTTCTGAAAGCGTTCGGGGAGGACGACGAGGAGCAGTTCAGAAGCGCGGTCGAGGAGATCGATCAACGCGTGCTGGCGACGACCGGCGAATTCTTCGATCTCATGCGCAAGAGCGGGGCGACCGTGCGGCTGGTTTCCGGCGACACCGACCGGAGTTTCGGATCGGACGTCGTCGCGAGAGCAGTCGAGCGCGCCAGGACGACGACGGTCGTCGACGACAACGAGACTGTCCGCGGACAGCTCGCGGGCGTGCTGCCGGAGTCGCACCAGTTCGAATTCAGGACTACCGACGAGCGGGGCACGATCCGCGGCAAGGTGGACCGCGACCTCACCCCCCATCAATTGGGTCTCTTCAACAAGGAGTACGTCAACACGAACTCCCGCGCCAGGCTCAAGGTCAAACGCGTGCTCCGCAACCAGGCGGTCGTGCGCGAGAGATACACGCTCGTCGGCATCGAGCCCGATGCCGACTGACGCGCGCTCACTCGCACCATTCGACGCGGCCGCGCCGAAGCCAGAAGTGCGATCGGCAGCCGGTCTGAACCCATACGGAAGGCCTCAGACTCGGACGTCCCGCCGGATCGACCGAGAGGTCCCATCGAGGTTTCGCCTCGCGGATGAGGAGAAGCTCGATGGTCTGGCGGCACCCGCAAGGACACCTCATTCCCACGCACCAGTCCTCGTCGCCTTCGCGCGCAAGGACCAGATCGCGCCGAGGCAGGCGCGCCGGGAGACTGTCGCCTTCGACGATCTTCAGGCCGCGCCTGGGCCCGTATCGATCGAAGGCGCGTCCGAGCCATCTCGGTAGCATCACGCTGCCTCCTTCCGGCGCCGGCCGAGGATCGGCAACCCGAGAAGCGGTTCCTGGTCGCCGCGGGCGAACACCGGATTCGGGGCCGCCGGGAACGTCGATTCCGCGAAGAAGTCCTCGTCGCAGGCCGCCAGGCTGAACATGGTACGGGCGTAGTTTTCGTTCGGATCGAGGCGGAACGGATAGGCCCGCGCCACGAATTCGTTCATGCAGGCGGCAGCCGCCCGCATGTTCAAGGTGATCACCGAGGGCGCCTCCTCCGCCAGCCCCTTGATGTAGCCCGCCTCGACCTCCGCGCGATGCGCGTCCGGGTCCGCCTTGGCGAGATATTCGGCCCGCAGCGTCTCGGGCGAATAGACGCCGCGATCCTGCAGCGTCGAGCCGCCCGGCTGCACGTAGTCAATGCGCCCGCAGACGTCCGCGATCGCGGCGCCGCCGTCGGGGGTCCTTCTCGTCGGGATCGTGACGCCGACGTCGAACAGCGGGATGACGAAGACGCTCGCGACGAGGTCGGCGAACTGGCGGGCTTCGAGCGTGTCGACGCAGCAGAACAGCACGTCGCTCTGGCTGGCCGCGAGGACCGCTTCGCGCGTCCCGATCTCGCGGGTGATCGCAAAGGCCACGTCGGGCCCGCGATAGGTGGCGACCGCGGCCGCGAGCATCTCCGCCTTCGGACGCCCGGTCTTCGCGTCGTCGAGCGTGGCGTTGAGGATCCTGTTCAGGTTCTTGGCCTCGACCTTGTCGAACTCGATGTACTGGTTGCGGCCGAACCCCAGTCTCGCCGCCTGCTCGGCGGCGATCGAACCGGTCCCCGATACGCCGATGAAGGTGGCGCAGAGCCTGGCGAGCTCGGCCGTCATGCCGGAGGTAAACGCCATCGGGCGCCTGGCGCGCCGCGGATCGCGGGCCTGGCTCTCCCAGAAATACAGAATATCGTGACCGGCGACGCTGACGAGCTGGACCGGCGTCGCCGTCAGGGAGCGGTCGTACAGCCTCGCGCGGATGGCGCCGTCCGGGGTCATCACGGCGCTGCCGTGGATGTCGCCGCAGGCCTCGAAGAGACAGGGCATGACGACGGTGTCGCTGGCATCGTCCGGCGCCGAGAACGCGAACAGGCCGCCGGGATGCGAATGAATCAGAACGATCGCCGATCCGAGCGGCTCGGCGATATCGATGGCCTTCTCCAGGTAGGCGCCCGGCCAGTCGATCCGGTCGGGC
>NZ_VKHP01000354.1 GCF_010811875.1 Bradyrhizobium uaiense | reverse complement strand
CCCACACCTCCGCTCGCGCCCGCCTCGACCATGGGCGCCGTCAGAGGGGTCACGGGGGCGGCCGCGCTGCCGGCGCGGGCCGTTGCGGCATCTCGGCGAGATTGGCGTCGGCGTTCGATGCCGGCGGTGGGGGCGCCTGGGTTGCGGCCGGCGGCGGAGCAGGGGGAGGCGGTGGCGGCGGTGTCGCGGCACGCTCGGGTGCGCGCAGCGGCGGCGGCGCCTTCGGCGGCTCGGCAGCGCGGGGCGGACGCGGGACGACGGGTTCGGAGCGCGGCGGCAGGCGCGGTGGCATCGGGTCGGGCCGCGGCTCGCCACGTTCGGGCGTGAAGCCCGCGAGCGGATCGCTGCGGCGCTCGGCGATCGGCGGCGGAGGCCGACGAAGCTCGTCGGCGAAGGAGGGGCGCGCCTGGCGCGGCGGCAACTCAGGCTCGGGAAGCTCGAAACTGTCGGAGCGGGCGGCTTCGCTCTCGTTCCAGGCGGCGTCCGGGAGCGGTGCCACGCGCGGCGGCGCGGCGTCGGTCGCGACCGCGGGACGGGCCGACATCTGATCGCGTCCGGGCATCGCCCGCACGATGTTCGGCTCGACGACGATGTCGGTCGGGCCACCGATCATCAGGAGATGCTCGACGTTGTCCCGGCGGACCAGCACGAGGCGGCGTCGGCCGTCGACGGCAGCTGCGTCGATCACCGCCAGTCGCGGCATGCGTCCGCGGTTGGCGTTGGCCCCGAGGCGGTTCCCAGCGAAGCGGCGGACGAGCCATGCGGTGACGCCGATCAGCGCCAGCACGACGGCAAACGCCAAGACGAATGTAACGACCTGCATATTGGAATCCCCGGCCATCGTGGCCTTCCTCAGCTTCCGCCATCAACGAGCGCGGATTGATAAGTGTGGTTTGCTTTAGCGAATCGCGCCCGAGATTCGCCTTATTTCTTAATTCCCAGCGGCTTGCAGCCGACTGTTCTATTAATAAACCAAGAATCGCTTGTCCCAAAACGACTTCTCAGCGCCCCACGCTGTCTTGGTTTGTGCTGGTTAACGCAGCATTCGTGGCGAAAATGCGCTCGCCGGCCCCAGTTGCGGCGTTCTCCACGGCTCCGTCGGATATTTTAACCACCCGTTAACCATACACCGGGCAAATTCTGCCTACCTCGGAAGAGCCCAAGGGGCGTCCAAGAGGTTAACGGAGCCGCGGCGATGTCCATGAACGATCTCCCGATCCTGTCGGCGTTGCGCAGCAAGATGCAATGGCACCAGGAGCGCCAGCGGGTGCTCGCCGAGAACATCTCCAATTCCGACACGCCGAACTTCCGGCCGCGCGACCTGGTCGAGCCGAAGTTCGATCGGGGCGGCGCCACGGTCGGCGGCGGCATGGGGACGCTGCCGATGATGCAGACCAGCGCCACCCACATGGCGGCATCCGGCGCGCCCGACAACTTTGACAATGATCGCGGCAAGAGCGGGTTCCAGACCCGCCCGGCCGGCAATGCGGTCAATCTCGAGGACCAGATGCTGAAAGTGTCGGCCAACCAGATGGACTTCGCGGCCGTCACCTCGCTCTACAGCAAAAGCCTGCATCTCCTGAAAACCGCGATCGGCAAGGGCTAGGGCATGATCCGGAAAAGTGTGAAGCGGTTTTCCGAGAAGATCATGCCCGAACCAGCAAAAGCCTGACGGCGGCAGGAGGATCCCATGGCAGATGGAACAAGCGATTTCGCCCGCTCGATGAGCATCGCGACCTCGGGCCTGCGCGCGCAGGCGGGCCGGATGCGGGTGATCTCGGAGAATATCGCCAATGCCGATTCGACGGCGCAGACCGCCGGCGGCGATCCCTACCGCCGCAAGGTGCCGACGTTTTCCTCGGCGCTCGACCGCTCGCTCGACGCCCAGGTCGTCACGCTCGGCCGGATACGTCCCGATCAGTCGTCGTTCCGCATCAAGCACGAGCCGGGCAATCCGGCGGCGGACGCCTCCGGCAACGTCAAATATCCGAACGTCAATTCGATGGTCGAAATGACCGACATGCGCGACGCCCAGCGCTCCTACGAGGCGAACCTCAACATCATCAGCGCGACGCGGCGGATGATCCAGCGCACGCTCGACATCCTCAAGTCCTGACGCAACAAGAACAGGGAACGTAACTCATGGCTACACCGACAGTCGCAGCCAACGCCTACGCCAATCTCGCCAAGATGATGGAGCGCGGCGGCGCCGAGAAGGCCGGGCAGGCGGTCGCCGGTCCGTCCTTCAGCGCGCTGTTGAAGGACTCCGTCGGCAGCGTGCTGGAGGCGGGCAAGAAATCCGACATGCAGACCATGGCGATGGCCTCGGGCAAGGCGAACGTGATGGACGTGGTGACGGCGGTCGCCGACACCGACGTTGCGGTGTCGACGCTGGTCTCGGTCCGCGACCGTGTGATCCAGGCCTATGAAGACATCATGAAGATGCCGATCTGACGTCCGTCAGGACGTCATCCCGGGGCGCGCAGCGAACCTCAGATGTGCAATTGCACATCAAGGATCTCGAGGTTCCGGGTTCGATGCTGCGCATCGCCCCGGAACGACGGTGCAAACAACTGAAAGCGAGAACAACAATGACCGGTCCCGAAACTCTCGACGTGGCGCGCGATGCGATCTGGACGATCGTGATCGTATCGTCGCCCCTGATGGTGGTCGGCCTCGTGGTCGGCGTCGTGGTGTCGCTGTTCCAGGCGCTGACCCAGATCCAGGAACAGACCCTGGTCTTCGTGCCGAAGATCCTCGCGATCTTCGTCACATTGCTGCTGGCGTTGCCGTTCATGGCCGACTCGCTCTCAAGCCACATGATGCGGATTTCGTCGCGAATCATCGGCGGTTGATGCACTAATGCCGCGGTCATGCGCATCGATGTCTCCCTGCTGCCGGCGCTGGCCGCAATCTTCGTGCTGGTCTTTGCGCGCGTGGGCGCGATGGTGATGCTGCTGCCCGGCTTCGGAGAGAGCAACATCCCGGCACGGGTCAAGCTGTCGATCGCGCTGCTGCTGACGCTGATCATCCTCCCCTTGCATCGCAACGCCTATCATGTCGATCTGACGTCGATCTCCTCGCTCGGCGTCCTGATGGTGCATGAGCTCATCATCGGCATCGTGCTCGGTGCGACCGCGCGGGTGACGCTGTCGGCGCTCAATGTCGCGGGCTCGGTGATCGCGCAGCAACTCGGCCTCGGCTTCGTCACCGCGGTTGATCCGACCCAGGGCCAGCAGGGCCAGATCGTCGGCAACTTCCTCACCATCCTCGGCCTGACGCTGCTGTTTGCGACCGACAGCCACTACCTCGTCATCGCGGCGCTGAGCGAAAGCTACCGGATCTTCTCGCCGGGCGAGATCATGCCGACCGGCGACGTCGCCGCACTGGCGACCTCCGCGTTCTCCGCGGCCTTCAAGATCGGCCTGCAGCTGTCCGCACCGTTCCTGGTGTTCGGCCTCGTCTTCAACATCGGGCTCGGCGTGCTGGCGCGGCTGATGCCGCAGATGCAGGTCTACTTCGTCGGCGTGCCGCTCTCGATCATGGTCGGCTTCCTGATCTTCGGCATCGTGCTCGCCGCGATGATGAACACCTATCTCGACTACTTCCTCGGCGTCATGCGCCAACTCGCCCCAATGAACTAGGGCGTTTTCGAGCGAAGTGGGAACCGGTTCGCGTGAAGAAAACGCGTCAAAAATAGGATCTCAGAACATGATGCGATCAAGTCGGATCATGTTCCAGGGGAGCAGAGATGGCCGACGATACCGAAGACAAAACAGAAGACCCTACGCAAAAACGTCTCGACGATGCCCTTGAGAAAGGCGACGTCGTCAAAAGCCAGGAGGTCAACACCTGGTTCATGATCGCCGGCGCCACGTTGGTGCTGTCGACCTTCTCCGGCTCGATCGGCGGCGGCATCTTGATGCCGTTGCGCAACCTGATCGCCAATTCATGGATGATCCGTACCGACGGGGCCGGCCTGCT
This sequence comes from Bradyrhizobium uaiense, assembly GCF_010811875.1. GTDB lineage: Bacteria > Pseudomonadota > Alphaproteobacteria > Rhizobiales > Xanthobacteraceae > Bradyrhizobium > Bradyrhizobium uaiense. The sequence goes on along the minus strand of NZ_VKHP01000354.1, from coordinate 3,685 downwards.
GGCGCTGACGCAATCGCTCGGCTACGCCGTGGTTGCCGCGATCGGCGTGCCGTTCCTGATGCTGGCGCTGGCCGCGGTCGCGGGCAACATGATCCAGCATCAGCTGGTGTGGTCGGGCGAGCAGCTCAAGCCGAAATTCTCCAAGATCTCGCCGGCTGCCGGCTTCAAGCGGCTGTTCGGCAAGCAGGCGGTGGCGAACTTCCTGAAGGGCCTGTTCAAGCTGATCGCGCTCGGCGCCGTGATGGTCGCGGTGCTGTGGCCCGACCGGATGCGCATGGAATCGTTCCTGCGGGTCGATCCGGCGGAGCTTCTGCCCGCTGTCACCGGCATGACGGTGCACCTGTTGGCGGCGGTGGTTGCCATCCTTGCGGCGGTTGCGATCGCCGACTACTTCTTCCAGTACCGGACCTGGTACGAGCGTCACAAGATGTCGCTGCAAGAGATGAAGGAGGAGTTCAAGCAGTCGGAAGGCGACCCGCACGTCAAGGGCAGGATCAAGCAGTTGCGGGTCCAGCGCGCCAAGAAGCGCATGATGGCCCAGGTTCCGAAGGCCTCGGTGATCATCACCAACCCGACCCACTATTCGGTGGCGCTGGCCTATGACCGCAGCATGTCGGCGCCGGTCTGCGTCGCCAAGGGCGTCGACAACCTCGCTTTCAAGATCAGGGAGATCGCCAAGGAGCACGACATTCCCATCGTGGAGAACGTGCCGCTGGCCCGGGCGCTCTATGCGACCGTCGAAATCGACAAGGAAATCCCGGTCGAGCACTATCATGCGGTTGCCGAAATCATCGGCTACGTGATGCGGCTGAAGCGCGGCCTGTCCGGCCTGCGCCAGTAAGGGGCGGAAAACCGCTTGAAATGCGTGTAACTTGCGAAATTGCCGCCTGATGGACTTGCGTTTTCGGGTCCGATTCAGGCACTCAGGGGCAAGGTGGCCGGCCGGTCGCCTTCGTGATGCAGACGAGCCATGTCTCTCCAGATGACCGCCGACAGCAACGATCCTCCCGCGACTGAGCCGTTCGTGGCCCACGGGCCAGCGCGGCGCAGCGGCAGCATCCTGCTGGTGGTCCTGATCGCCATCGGCATCGTCGCTCTGGCAGTCTGGCTGATGGCCATCGGTCGTACCCAGGCGCAGCCCTATATCCTCGGGGTGCTGGCGCTGCTCGCCACCGCCGGCCTGTTCAACCTGTTTGCGCTGGCCGCCGGCATCATCCGCTTCTCCGACCGCGCCACCGACGACCCGGTGATGGCACGGATTGCCGACCACGCCCAGGAAGGGCTGGTCGTCACCGACTCCCGCGGTCACGTGGTCTATTCCAACGCCGCCTATCTCGCGCTGACCGGCGCGGCCGGGCCGCAGGACGTCCGGCCGGTCGAGCGCGTCTTCATCGGTAACCCTGACGTCTCCGAGGCGGTGTTCCGCCTCCTGAAGGCGGCGCGCGAGGGCAAGCGGCAGCAGGAGGAGGTCCGGGTCGCCGGCCATGAGGCCGCGCAAGGTGGTGCACAAGGCCGTTGGCTGCGCCTGAGGGTCCGCCCGCTCGGCGAGGGCAAGCGCGACGCGAAATACGCGGTGTGGTCGATCGCCGACATCACCCGCGACCGCGAGCGTCAGGAAGACGTGTTCCAGGAGCTGCGGCATGCGATCGAGTATCTCGACCACGCGCCATGCGGCTTCTTCTCGGTCAATCCGGCCGGCGAGATCGCCTATGTCAACGCGACGCTCGCCAACTGGCTGGACTATGATCTGGCCGAGATCGGTTCGGGCGGCCTGAAGCTGACCGACATCGTCTCGGGTGACGGCGCGGCGCTGCTGACCTCGATTGCGGCGGTGCCGGGCGAGGTCAAGACCGAGGTGTTCGATATCGACCTGCGCATGCGCGGCGGCAAGACCGTGCCGGTGCGGCTCTATCACAAGCTTGCCTTCGGCGCTGACGGCGAGGCAGGCTCCTCGCGCACGCTGGTGATCAGCCGCGCCCGCGACGAGCGTTCCGATCCGGAGCGCGCCGCCGAAGTGCGCTTCATGCGCTTCTTCGACCATACGCCGATGGCGATCGCGACCGTCGATCGCGGCGGCAATGTGGTCGGCGCCAATGCGCGCTACGCCAAGCTGGCGCAGGGGCTGAACGGCGACGGCGGCGCCGCCAAGTCGATCTTCCGCGCGGTCAATCCGCGCGACCGCGGCCTCCTGATCGCCGCGATCAACCAGGCTGCGGAAGGACAGGGCGATATCGCGCCGGTCGAGGTGATGCTCGACGGGCCCAAGGAGCGCTTCGCCCAGTTCTTCGTCACGACCGTCGAGAAGGACGAGCGCGACGCCGAGACCGCGATCGTCTACATCCTCGAGATCACCGAGCGGCGCGCGCTGGAAAACCAGATCAACCAGTCGCAGAAGATGGAGATGGTCGGCCAGCTCGCCGGCGGCATTGCGCACGACTTCAACAACGTGCTGTCGGCCATCATGATGGCGAACGACTTCCTGTTGAACGCGCACAAGCCGACCGACCCGTCGTTCCAGGACATCATGCAGATCAAGCAGAACGCCACCCGCGCCGCGACGCTGGTGCGGCAGCTGCTTGCGTTCTCGCGCCGCCAGACGCTGCGGCCACAGGTGCTCGATCTCGGCGATGCGTTGAGCGACCTCACCATGCTGCTGCGCCGGCTGATCGGCGAGAAGGTCAAGCTCGACCTCGTGCATGGCCGTGATCTGTGGCCGGTGAAGGTCGACGTCTCGCAGTTCGAGCAGGTGGTGGTCAATCTTGCGGTCAACGCGCGCGACGCGATGCCCGACGGCGGCAAGCTGATCATCCGCACCGCCAACGTGTCGACCGAGGAAGCCGCCCAGCTCGCCAACAAGGGCATGCCGGCGGCGGACTATGTGAAGATCGAGATTTCGGACACCGGCACCGGCATTCCGCACGAGATCATCGACAAGATCTTCGAGCCGTTCTTCTCGACCAAGGAAGTCGGCAAGGGCACCGGTCTCGGCCTGTCCACGGTCTACGGCATCGTCAAGCAGACCGGCGGCTTCGTCTATGTCGATTCCGTGCCGGGCGGGGGAACCACGTTCCGGATCTATCTGCCGCGGCATCGCCAGGAGCAGGAGGTCGCGCCGGAGGCGCATGCCGGCAACGGCGCGGCGAAGGAGACTGCTACCGCTGAAGCCGCCAAGCCGAAACCGGATCTCACCGGGCAGGGCACCATCCTGCTGGTCGAGGACGAGGACGGTCTGCGCTCGCTCAATGCACGCGGCCTGCGTTCGCGCGGTTACAGCGTGATCGAGGCGGCGAACGGCGTCGAGGCGCTGGAGGCGTTCGAGGAGAACAACGGCAAGGTCGATCTCGTCGTCTCCGACGTCGTGATGCCGGAGATGGACGGGCCGACGCTGCTGAAGGAAATGCGCAGCCGCAATGCCGAGCTGAAGATCATCTTCGTCTCCGGCTATGCCGAAGACGCCTTTGAGAAGAGCCTGCCGGAGAACCAGCAATTCGCGTTCCTGCCGAAGCCGTTCACGCTGACGCAGCTGGTTGCCGCGGTGAAGGAAACCATGACGGCGAACTAGGTGGTGTGGACTCTAAGGATTCCCTTTTAGGAGCAAATCAGATTCAAGGCTGCTTTTGGGGAGGCCGCCTTGGGTGTGATGGACCGTTTGGTATTGAGCGACGCGGCGTGGGAGCGGATGGCG
>NZ_VKHP01000353.1 GCF_010811875.1 Bradyrhizobium uaiense | reverse complement strand
CTCATTACCGAGCACATCAAGCTTGTCATCGGAGAGGAATGGGATTTGCGCAGAAAGCATGCGCAGACCGCAGCTGCGCGGATCTTATATGCCGATCGCGATGGCACCCTCGATTGGATCGACGGCGACAGTCGAGCGGCCGCCGTACCAGGCGTCGCCGAGGCCAAATTCTATGTTAAATCAAAGGCGCCGATCATCAGGACGCGCGATTACCGAGACCGCATCGGCCACGTCATCGCCGCTTCCCCAAGCCTTGCTCAGGCCGAAGGAATACTTCAGCGCGCCGTCGACCTAATCGAGTGGTCGATCACACCATTCCCGACCATTGGCGAACAGGAACAATCTGCGGTCCCTCACCTCCCCGAACCAGACCAGGTGGCGCCAGGTAAAAGGTGATCGTCGCCAAAGGCTGGTGCAATTGTGGAGGCACGGTAGGGACGCAGGGCGACGAGAAGCTTATCTCGATTCTGGGCACGCCTATGCTATTGAAGATAGTAACGCGCATTGCCTATCTGCAGCGGCAATCGTTTCCTGGGCGACCATGTATTCAGTTCGTCTTGGATACGAGATAGGCGTGGATAGCAAGATCGAGTCTTCTTACTAGAAACGCAAGACTCGAGCTTCGATAAGCCCAGGCATTTCGGCGCGAGATATCGTGACCTTTAGAAAGGAGGAGGCTGGAAATAGTCGTTTGGTCAGGGCAGACGCAACGGACTTGATGTTGAATTGTCAAAAACGATATTGGAGAGACATGTCTTCACTAGTGCAGCAAGACTCAATCCCAGCAATAACGAGCGCGGTCCAACTGCTTTCGGCTCGCCGGCTGATCGTGAAGGTTGGCTCTGCACTGATTGCTGATGCCGACACTGGAGAGATACGCGGACCTTGGCTTGAAGGGTTGATAGAGGATGTCGTCCGATTTGTCGCACGCGGGCAGCAGGTGATCATCGTCACCTCCGGCGCTGTCGCGGTTGGCTCACGCCGCTTCGGTCGGTTGGATAGGCGCCTGCAAATTGTGGAGAAGCAAGCTGCTGCCGCGATCGGTCAGGTTCAACTCATGCATGCCTATGACCAGAGTTTGAAACGCCGCGGCTTTGGCGTAGGGCAACTGTTATTGACCGCTGAAGATGTCGATAATCAGCATCGCTGCCTAAATGCGCGGGCAACCCTTGAACAACTCCTGAAAGTTGGCGCTGTACCCGTCGTCAACGAGAACGACGCGACCACAACGGCCGAGAACTGTTTTGGCGACAATGACCGGCTGGCGGCACGGGTTGCCCATATGGTCAACGCCGACGTTCTCATTCTGCTTTCCAACGTAGATGGCCTCTTCACGCAAGATCCGCACGACAACCCGCTTGCCCGTCTGGTGACAGAGGTGCGATGCATTACTCCTGAGATAGAGGCTATGGCCGGTCATTCTGCCGCGCGCCATAGTTCGGGCGGCATGGTGACAAAGTTGATGGCAGCAAAGATCGCGATGGACGCGGGCTACGAAATGGTCATTGCGAATGGAATTAAATCTTACCCACTTGCCGCCATCGAGAACGGTGGACCATCAACATGGTTCTTCCCGCGCGCCAAAGACAAAGACAGGGCGCGCTATTGATGTCATGGAGCTCTTCTCCGGGACGGCGGCTTTCTCGCCAAGTGCGGTTGAGGTCCGACTGTGTCGCGGTGTTCGAGAGGGAGCAGGCTCGTCGAGCTCGATGAAGTCTCCACCGCTCCAGCACGTCTATACCCGCCGACTCATCGGCGTAGTTTTTTCGTTACTCCCGAGGAGGCGGAGCTATATGACCGGCTCATGCAGAAGACCAATGCAAGGGCATAATTGTTCGTTATCGTGGAAATGAGGGAGACCGCCATGGCGATCAAGACCATCCGTATCGCGACCGATGTCGGCGGCACCTTCACCGATCTCGTTTGCTTCGAGACCGATCATTCGACAGGTGAATCACGCGTTATCACGGCGAAGTCCGACACCATCCCGCGCAATTTCGAGGAGGGCGTGCTGAACGTCCTCAAGAAAGGAGGGGTCGATCCAGGCTCGATCGACTTCTTTGCCCACGGCGCCACCGTCATCATCAACGCGCTGACCGAGCGGAAAGGGGCCAAGGTCGGGCTCATCACTACCGAGGGTTTTCGCGACACGCTCGAAATTGCGCGCGGCAACCGTCCCGACTTCTTCAACCTACATTATCAGAAGCCGAAGCCCTTCGTTCCGCGCTACTTGCGGCGCGAGCTTCCCGGCCGCATGTCCTATAAAGGTGAGGAATTGAGGCCCCTTGACCTCTCCGGCCTTCTGGCAATCATCGACGATTTCAAGACGGATGGGGTCGAGGCGGTCGCCATCTGCTTCCTTCACTCCTATGCCAATCCGGTCCATGAGCAGACCACGCTCGTCGAAGTGCAGAGGCTCTGGCCCGAAGTCTCGGTCGTATCCTCGCACCAGATCACGCGCGAATGGCGCGAATACGAGCGCACTAGCACGGCAGTGCTGTCGGCCTATGTGCAGCCGACGGCCGAGCGCTACCTGTCGCGGCTGCTTGCCCGACTGAGGGAGGAGGGTTTCAGCAAGAAGCCCTATATCATGCAGTCGAATTGCGGCGTAGATTCGCTGGAGTCGGTCTCGAAAATTCCGATCACGATGGTCGAGTCGGGACCAGCCTCCGGCTTCTGGGGCGCGGCTGAGCTCGGCAAGCTGATCGGCGAGCCGAGCTTGCTCGCGCTCGATATCGGCGGCACGACGGCGAAGTGTTCGCTGATCGAGGATGGCGACGTGAAGATCAAGACGGATTACTGGATCGAGCGCGACCGTACCTCAGCGGGCTACCCAATCATGGTGCCGGTGGTCGATCTCGTCGAGATCGGCAACGGCGGTGGTTCCATCGCTTGGGTTGACGACTTCGGCAAGCTCCATGTTGGCCCGCAATCGGCGGGTGCCGTGCCGGGGCCAGCCGCTTACGGCGGGGGAGGAACCCAGGCAACCACCACCGACGCCAACCTCTGGCTCGGCCGCATAAACAGGGATTATTTCTGCGGCGGCGAGGTCGTTGCTGACATGGCCGCCGCGAAGGCGGCGATCGAAGCTGTCGCCGAAAAGCTTGGTGTAGACGCCGACGTGGCGGCGCGCGGCATCATCCGCATCGCTAACGACAACATGGCTAATGCGCTCAAGCTTGTTTCGCTCAACCGCGGGCATGATCCGCGCGAGTTTACCCTCTTAGCCTTCGGTGGGGGCGGCGCCATGCATGCTGTGGCACTCGCGGCTGAGCTCGGAGTCCGTAAAATCGTCGTGCCCGCCGATGCTTCCGTCTTCTCGGCTTGGGGCATGATGATGTCGGACCTACGTCGTGACTATTTTGTGACGCGGCTCATCGACCTGAAGCAGGGCGCCGGGGCAGGCATCGAGCAGGTCTTCGCGGAAACGGAGGAGCGGGCTCGTGCCCAATTCGCGGCCGAAGGCATCCAGGCTTGTAGAGTTCGCTTCCGGCGATATGGCAAGTTTCGCTACCAGAATCAGGACCATACTATTGAGGTGCTGATCGCGGCAGGCCAGCTCACCGATGAGCGCCTCGCAGAGATCGGAACATTCTTCCACGAGACCTACGAGCGCGAATACACGTACAAGCTCGACGCGCCGGTTGAAATTGTCGGCATCCATTTGATCGCTTCCGCTGAAGCCGGCAAACTTACCATGAGGAAGCGCCAGTCGACTGGAGCCCAGGCCCACGCGGCGCTCAAGGGGCATCGCAACGTCGATTATGCGCTCGAAGGCGTTCACCAGGCCGCGATCTACGATAGCGGCAAGCTCGAGCCGGGCATGACCTTCAGCGGCCCAGCGATCGTTGAGGATCCTGGCGCCACAGTCGTTGTCCATCCTGGCAACCGGGTTGAGATCGATGGCTACGGCAACATCCACATTCAATTGGCGGCGGAGAGGTGACGGCGATGCGGACAGAGATCGACGACCCGATCACGCTGGAAATCATCCAGAATTCGCTTCAGGCGACCGCGGACGAGATGTTTGCGGTCATGAAGAAGACCGCGATGAGCTCGATCGTCTACGAGGTGCTCGACATGGGCACCGGCGTCACTGATGCCAAAGGCGCGCTCGCTTCGTCGGGCGCAGGGATCCCGGCTTTCGTCGGGGTGTTGGACAAGGCCGTGAAAGTGATCGCGAAGAAGTTCGGCACGCCGGGTGATATCTTGCCGGGTGACGTCTTCGCAACCAACGATCCTTACTACGGCGGGGTCACGCATCTGAACGACATCGTGGTTGCCATGCCCGTCTTCGCGTGCGGCCGCATCATCGCTTGGACGGCTAACATCGCCCATAACTCAGATCTCGGCGGCATGGCGCCTGGTTCGATCACCGACCAAGCGACGGAGATCTTCCAGGAAGGGCTACGAGTCCCCGCTGTCAAGATCATCTCGAAGGGAGAGCCGATTCGCCCAGTGATGGAAATCATCAAAGTGAATTCGCGCATGCCGGACGTGCTGGAAGGCGATGTCTGGGCAGCGATCGCTTCGGTGCGCATCGGAGCAAAGCGCCTCCAGGAACTCGCCGAAAAATATGGCGTCTCGACCTTCGAGAAGGCCATGTCCTCGTTCATGGATTTCGGTGAGCAGGTTTCGCTCGCCGAACTCACGAACCTGCCCAAGGGCGAATTCGAGATCTCGGAGGAGCAGGATGACGGGCGTATCTTCAATGTGAAGATCACGATTTCCGACACCGAATTCGTCGTCGACCTGCGCAAAAATCCCGTCCAATCGAACAAGCCGGTGAACGCTAGCCGCGACGGAGTGATGGTCTGCGCGCAAATGTTGTTCAAGTCGTTGACCGATCCCAATTCGCCGGCCAACGAAGGCTCCTTCCGGCCGATCCGGCTGCTGACGCGCGAGGGCTCGGTCTTTCATGCCAAGGAGCCGGCGCCGCTTGGTTTCTACTACGAGATCGAGCTACGGGGAAAGGACCTCATGTGGCGTTGCCTAGCGCCACATATGCCTGAACGGCTGGCGGCCGGACATTTTGGCTCGCTCTGCGGGACTTTCACCGGTGGCATCCACCCCGACACCGGCCGGCAATTCACGATCATCGAGCCGCAGGTCGGCGGCTGGGGGGCGAGCCCCGGCCGCGATGGCAACACCGCCATCTTCTCGAGCTTCCACGGCGAGACCTACAACTGCCCAGCAGAAATCAACGAGGCCCGTAACGGCCTCTTCGTGGAGCGCATGGAGCTGAATCTGGAGCCGGGCGGCGAAGGCAAATACACTGGCGGACGTGGCATCGTCATGGATTACCGAATCCGCGGCGAAAGCGGCTTCCTCACCGTCGGCTATATGCGCTCGAAGTTCCCACCCTGGGCGCTCGCCGGTGGTCGCGTGGGCTCGCCCAACTACGTCCGATTCATCCGCAAAGACGGTTCCAGTGAACGCTTTGCCTTCGTCTCGGGCTTCACCACGCACGCCGACGAAACGATCCGCATCGTGACCGGCAGTGGTGGCGGATATGGGGACCCGAAGGAGCGCGACCGTGCGGCGGTCGAGGAGGACATTAAGAACGGCCTCATCACGCGCGAGCGCGCCCGGGAGGTGTATGGAATCGCGTAAGTGGCGGCATTGACGCTGGCACAGCCCGACGTCGGCACCGCCGCATATGCGCGCTAGATACGTTCGATCGGCAGGTTGTCCGGCAGAGGGCGTCGGGGCGGCCGTGGGTTTTGCGCGCGCTTCTGGTTGGCCGCTTCCGGAGCTGCAATCTCGGCCTTGGTTTCCTGCTCGGCCTGGGTCTTTTCAAGGTCGTCAATGGCGCGCTTGAGTTGTTCGACAAGTAGCTTGCCATGTTCGGTGGATTGCCCGAACTGTTCCCGCCGTGCCTTGGCCAGCATCAGCTTCAGCTGCTCGATTTCCAGCCGACCGACAGTCACTTCGCTCTTCGCCAGCGTCAGCTGTTCGCGCTGCGCAAGGATCATCGCGTGCGCAGTCGGTGGGAAGCTGATCGGGGGGCACGAGGACAGATGGATCATATTCGCCGCTAAAACTCGGGGCCGATCTCTCGCCATGAGTCGATAAGCCACAGCTCAACCGGAAGCCCGCGGACGCCACGTTGCCCGGCATTCGCCAGTCAATTCCAGACAGGAGATAGAAGAGTTGGGCAACGCTGATCGTGACAACGCCGTCCGTCAGCGATGGCCAAAAAAAGCGGCTTCGCTCTAGCCGCTTCGTAAACAGGCACGCCCCCTGGCTACGGTGAGTCCTCCCCGGAGTTGCACCCGGAACCGCTCTCCGGTAGGGTCGAGGACTGGCGCGCCAACAGGTCTCTCGACCTTGCCACGTTTCCAGCCCCCTCCACGTCGCACGCAGCATGCGGATTTCCCGCACTGCGCGCCCCCATTTGCTTCGCTCCAAGGCTTATGGGGCCGATCATGCTGGGATTGCTTTCGTTCCGTCGCGCCGCACCCAATAGCTGTTGAACAGCCTCAGAGTGTCGTACAACCACGGCCTACTCCACCGTTCCCAGCCGAAGCCCTGTCGTTTCCGGGCGTGCGCCAGATGACGCCTGACCTTCTTCTCTACCCAATCTTTGATGTAGCCGAAGCACTCACTGGAGTGCCCAACTGCGAAGTAGTTCACCCGCCCCCGGAGCATTGGATTGATCAGGCTTATCACCCTCCCAATCGGTTGCGACCGGCGTCGGCGGAACACCTCCTTGACCGCCCGCAGAAGCGCCGTCCGCTTTTTGAGCTTGGGCGTGTAATGCGGCCGCATTGCTCCGCGTAGACTGCGGAGGTACCGGAAGTCGAAGCCCAGAAAGCTGAAGCTCTCGCCTCGTTCCAGATCGACAGTGCGGCTCTTTTCATCATTGATTTCCACCTGCAGCTTGGCGAACTCCTCCCGCAATCGTTTGGTCACGGCTCCAATCAGCCAGTCATGACGTTTGTGGGCATCGATCAAGACCACCAGGTCGTCAGCGAATCGCGCATATTCGACGTAGGTGTACTTTCCGTCGCGAGTGACTTCGCGTGCTCGCTCCAGCATCTTGTCCACCTCATTGAGGTAGAGATTACTGAGCAAGGGCGAGATCACACCGCCCTGCGGAACGCCCATCTTGCCTGAGGCTTTTAGCATAATCTTCAGCAGATGCATGATGTCCGCGTCATCAACCCGCCGCGCCACTTTCTCCAACAGCCGTTCATGCCGGACATTGTCAAAGTAGGCCCGCAGGTCAATGTCGAGAACTCGTGTCTTCCGTTGGACTATGGCTTCAGCCACGCGCTTGATAGCGCCATGTGCTGTCCGCTTGGGCCGATAACCGTACGACCCCGGTTGGAAGTCAGCCTCGAACACAGGCTCGAGGATGAGTTTGAGCGCCCCTTGTACCACTCTGTCCCGGATGGCCGGAATCGAAAGGACGCGGACTTTGCCCCCGTCCTTCGGTATCTCCTGCTTCCGGGCCGGAAGCGGTTGGTAGGTGCGCCCGATCAGTTCGTCCCGTAGTTGCTCGAGGAGGGCGTCTACGCCTTGCGCTTCAATGGCTTCGAAGGTCACTCCATCTATTCCCGGAGCGCCATCGTTTTGTTTGGCCATCTCATACGCCTCGCGCAGCGTCTCCATCTTGCAAACGTGGACGTACAGTCCCCAAAAACGCCAAGACGGTTCAGCCTTCGCCTTGACGTATAGTCTCCGCCTCAGGTCTTGCAAATCGATGGACGCCTTTATCATCTCGTCCTTGCCTTCCTTATTGTTGGAGACATCACAAATGGCAGGGCCCCTTGGCTCCACGGATATTACTCCGCTTCATCGCTACTACAGACCCAGCCGCCACCTTCTCGTCTTCGGCCGATTTCCCGGTGTATCCGGTTATACGGCCTACCT
>NZ_VKHP01000352.1 GCF_010811875.1 Bradyrhizobium uaiense | reverse complement strand
CCAGCGGCAACGCCGAGCGTTCCGACCTCCCCCTTTCAGGGGGAGGTGAAAAATAAAGGCCCGTCATTCCGGGGCGCGCGCCAGCGCGAACCCGGAATCCAGCGGGCAGCAGATTCGATGTGAAATGGATTCCGGGTTCGATGCTTCGCATCGCCCCGGAATGACGAGGACAAGGGAAAAATGCTCTTCACCGCCGACCACGACGAACCGCGCCGGCTCTTGCAAAAATTCATCGCGGCCGAGATCAATCCCCATGTCGACGAATGGGAGAAGGCCGACATCTTCCCGGCGCATGAGCTGTTCAAGAAGCTCGGCAGTCTCGGCTTCCTCGGCCTCAACAAGCCGGTCGAGTTCGGCGGCCAGGGGCTGGATTACTCCTACGCGCTGATGATGGCGGAGGAGCTCGGCGCCATCACCTGCGGCGGCGTGCCGATGGCGATCGGGGTGCAGACCGATATGGCGACGCCGGCGCTGGCGCGGTTCGGCTCCGACGCGGTGCGCCGCGAATTCCTGGTGCCCGCGATCGCGGGCGATCAGGTCGCCTGCATCGGCGTCTCCGAGCCCGGCGCCGGCTCCGATGTCGCCTCGATCAAGACCCACGCGCGCTCCGACGGCGACGATTACGTCATCAATGGCGGCAAGATGTGGATCACCAACGGCACCCAGGCCGACTGGATCTGCCTGCTTGCCAACACCAGTGACGGTCCGGTTCATCGTAACAAGTCGCTGATCTGCGTGCCGATGAAGAGCAAGGGCGTGCAGGTCGCGCGAAAGCTCGACAAGCTCGGCATGCGTTCGTCCGATACGGCGCAGATCTTCTTCGACAATGTCCGGATACCCAAGCGCAACCGGATCGGCGAGGAAGGCCAAGGCTTCACCTACCAGATGATCCAGTTTCAGGAGGAGCGGCTGTGGGGCGCGGCGGCCTGCCTGAAGGCGCACGAGTTCATCATCAACGCGACCATCGACTACACCCGGGGTCGTAAGGCGTTCGGCGGCTCGATCCTCGACAACCAGGTCGTACACTTCAAGCTCGCTGAGATGCAGACCGAGGTCGAGCTGTTGCGCTCGCTGATCTATCGCGCCGGCGAGGCGCTGGTGGCGGGCGAGGACGTCACCCGGCTTGCGACCATGGCCAAGCTGAAGGCCGGCCGGCTCGGTCGCGAGCTCACGGATGCCTGCCTGCAATATTGGGGTGGCATGGGTTTTACCAACGAGACGCCGGTCAGCCGCGCCTATCGCGACAGCCGCCTGACCTCGATCGGCGGCGGCGCCGACGAGGTCATGCTGATGGTATTGTGCAAGATGATGGGCACGCTGCCTGGCATGAAGCAAAAGGGAAACGTCTGATGATCAGGCTCTATCACTGCGACGCCGCGCGCTCGTTCCGTCCGCTGTGGATGCTGGAGGAGCTCGGGCTGCCCTATGAGCTGAAGATGCTGCCGTTCCCGCCGCGCGTGTTCGCCAAGGAGTATCTCGGCATCAACCCGCTCGGCACCATCCCGTTCATGGTCGACGGCGAGACCAGGATGACGGAGTCCTCCGGGATCTGCCATTATCTCGGCACCAAATACGGCCCGTCGCCCCTGGTCGTCAGCGTCGACGAGCCGGCCTATGGCGCGTTCCTGAACTGGATGTATTTTTCGGATGCAACGCTGACCTTTCCGCAGACATTGGTGCTCCGCTACAGCCAACTGGAGCCGGAGGAACGGCGCAACCCGCAAGTGTCGGGCGACTATGCAAAATGGTTCCTGGGCCGCCTGCGCGCGGTCGAAGCCGCCGCCGCGAAATCGGAATTCCTCTGCGCGGAACGCTTCACCGCCGCCGACATCGCCAACGGTTATGCGCTCCGGCTCGCCGGCAATATCGGCCTTGCCAAGGATTTCGGGCCGAATGTCGCGGCCTATTGGGCGCGGCTGCAGCAGCGCGACGGTTACAAGCGCGCGGTGGCGGCGGAACAAAAAGCCGGGCTCGAACAGAATGTTGCGCCGCGGGCACGGCCGTAACTTCTCCGTCCTTCCGGGGCAATGCGCAGCATTGAACCCGGAATCTCGAGATTCCCCTGTGCGCAATTGCGCACCTGGGGTCTGGTGCTTACGCACCATCCCGGAATGACGACGCCTGTGTCGGTGACAGTCCTCGAATTTGCGCTATGGTAGCTCCGCCGCAGCGGCCCAAAGAGCCGCGTGAGGAGGAACCGCCATGGACGCGATCGTGGACGCGAAGTGCCAGAAGTCCGGCCAGCAGTCCGGCCACCGGATGCTGATCACGCCGGAACGGGTGTTCTATGCCGGGCTGCTCGGGCGTCCGCGCGAGCGCTGTCCCGGCGCATTCCATGTCTATGTTGCGATCCGCGACGGGTTGCAGCTGTCGACCAGCGAGGGGCGCGAGTCCCATGGCGAGCTCGCGGTGACGATGCCGAACCTGCGCCACACCATCACCAGCGAATATCGCTCGGCGATCTGCGTTGCGATCGAGCCGGAGAGCGTGCCCGATGGCACGCTGGAAGCCGTCGCCCGCCGCCTGCAAGGACCGGACTCGCATCTGTTCGCCAACCGGATTCGCAACGCCTATGCGACGCTCGGCGAGATGCAGCATCGCGATGCGATCGCGAATGCCGAGTTCGACACCATGTGCTTCGGCGATGCGCTGCCGCAGCGCGTGCTCGATCCGCGCGTCGTACGCGCGATCGGCCGCATCGGGAAATTCTCCGGCGAGCCGGTGACCGCGGCCGGCTGCGCCGCCGAGGCCGGGCTGTCGCCGTCGCGCTTCCTGCACCTGTTCAAGGAGGAGACCGGGATCTCCTTCCGCTCGTTCCGCGCCTGGAAGCGCGCGCGGCATCTGCTGCACTTCGCCAACCAGGACATCAACCTCGCGCATCTCGCGCAGGACATCGGCTATCCCGACAGCACGCATTTCAGCCACTCGATCCGCCGCTTCTATGGCCTGAAGCCGCGCGCGATCTTCTCGGGCTCGCGCGATCTTGCGATCTACCGGACGGGGCAAGAGCGCGCGCTGACGTAGCTCCGCTGTCGTCCCGGCGAAGGCCGGGACCCGTAACCACAGCCGGTTGTTGCTTCAAAAGGCCTCTGCCATCTCGCGTCACGGATGAATCACGCGGTATGGGTCCCGGCCCCCGTGCGCAATTGCGCACTAGGCCGGGACGACGATGGGGATTTTTCCGTCGCTACAAATTTGCCCCCTGGATCACCTCGCCGAATCGCAACCAGCCGGGGCCTTCGATCCGTTGCAGCTGAAGCTGTTGCAGCGGGTGGTGATTGGTCGGGCTGGTGTTGACCTTGATGCCGGGCAGCAGCGTCGGGACATAAACATCCTTCAAATTGTTCGCCTGCGCCATGATGTTGTCGCGGGTGAAATTGCCATTGCATTGCTCGAGCACGATCTTGAGCACGTTCGCCACCATATAGGCGTAAAGGTTGTAGCCTTCCTTCGGATTGCCGTCGGGGAAGTATTTTTCCATGAAGGCGAGGAAATCCTTCACGCCTTGGTCATTAGCCCAGGCCGGGTCAGCAACGTCCTTGATATAGGCCGATGAGATCGTGCCCTGCGCCTTGTCGAGGCCGACGGGGATGATGGTCGAGGACAGCGACGCTGCGCCGCTGGCGATGAAGTGCATCGGCTTCCAACTGAGCTCATGGATCTTGCGGATCGATTGCGCGCAGAACTTGGCCGTGGTGCCCGAGATCAGCACATCGGGATTGGCGCCGCGCAGGCTGACGATCTGGGAATCGATCGTGGGATCGGTGACCTCGTGCGAAACCACCACGGCGGATGTCGCGAACCGCTCGCCGAGCACATCCTTGGTACCGGCGACGAAGTCCTTGCCGAGGTCGTCGTTCTGGTAGAGCACCGCGATCTTCGCGTCCTTGTGCTGGCTCAGCGCATATTTGACGAATACCTGGGCCTCGGTCCGCGCGCTGGGCGCAAAGCCCATGGTCCAGGGATAGCTCTTATAGTCACCCCATTTGTCGCCGTTCACCGACAGGAACAGATGCGGCACCTTGGCGGCATTGATGTATTTGACGACCGACGAGTTGGGCGCGGTGCCGAGCATGTTGAACAGGAAGGCGACATTGTCGCTCTCGATCAGGCGGCGCACCTGCTCGACCGTCTTCGCCGGATTGAACGCGTCGTCGTAATAGATGTACTTGATCTGTCGGCCGGCGATGCCGCCCTGCTCGTTCAGCATCTTGAAATAGGCTTCCTGGCAGCGCGCCTGCACGCCGAGCGCCGACACCGGGCCGCTGAGCGAGGTCGTGCTGCCGATCCGGATCTCGGTCGCGGTGACGCCGGGTGTATCTTCGGCCAGCAAAGGCCTGAGGCCTGCAAAGGCGGCTAGCCCCGCGCCCGTCGCGCCGGTGAGCCATGTGCGCCGGTTGATCGAAACCATGACGTTCTCCCCGTGATGCCGGCTTGTTGCGCCGCTTCTGCTTGAAGCGGAGCCTATGCGTCAGGCGCGTTCCGCGTCTTGTGTTAACCGGCTGGCGGCGAATTACAGCGCCGGCGCATCCACTTAGCCAGTCAACGCAAGATGGCGCGAAGGCAAATTTCTCATCATGGGAAATCAGCAGCGCATGTGCGCTGCAAAGCGGACAAGAGACCCATGAGCGACAAGGCCGTCATCACCTGCGCGCTGAACGGCGTGCTTACCGACCCGAAGCAGCACAATGTTCCGGTGACGCCGGAAGAGATGGCGCGCGAGGCCAAGGCCGCGTTCAACGCCGGCGCCAGCATCATGCACATCCATCTGCGTCAGCAGGCGCCCAACAAGGGCCATCTGCCGTCATGGGAGGTCGGCGTCAGCAAGGAAATCCAGCAGGCGATCCGCGAGGCCTGCCCCGGCGTGATCATCAACCACACCACCGGCACCTCCGGGCCGAACTACCAGGGCGCGCTCGACTGCGTGCGCGAGACCAGGCCCGAGATCGCCGCCTGCAACGCCGGCTCGCTGAATTATCTGAAGGTCAAGGCCGACAACACCTGGGCCTGGCCGCCGATGATGTTCGATAACGCGGTCGAGAAGGTGCAGGATTATCTCGACGTCATGAAGGTCGCCGGCACCATCCCCGAATTCGAGTGCTTCGACGTCGGCATCGTGCGTTGCGTTGGCATGTATCGGCAGACCGGCATGTATTCCGGCCCGCTCGAATACAATTTCGTGATGGGCGTCGCCTCGGGCATGCCGGCCGATCCGGAGCTGCTGCCGATCCTCCTGAAGCTGAAGGCGCCGGACGCGCATTGGCAGGTCACCGCGATCGGCCGCGCCGAGATCTGGCCGCTGCACCAGCGTGCCGCCGACCTCGGCGGCCATCTGCGCAGCGGGCTCGAGGATACGTTCTATCTCGGCGACGGCACCAAGGTGACGTCGAACGGGCAGCTGGTCGAAGGGCTCGCCGCCTGCGCGCGTCGCGCCGGCCGTGAGATCGCGAGCCCCGCGGAAGCGCGGCAGATCTTCGGGGTCAGGCACTAGGCGTCGTCCCGTCATTGCGAGCGAAGCGAAGCAATCCATCTTGCCGCGTGGAAGGTATGGATTGCTTCGTCGCTTCGCTCCTCGCAATGACGGTTGAGAGGAGAGTCAGGCATGGACAATCTCGCAGCAGCCGGCGGCGTCACCGGGCCGGGCCGGATCGGGCGGGTCGCGATCGGCGACCTCCTGAAGCGTGCCGCGCGGCGGTTTCCGGATCGTGTCGCGCTAACCGATGGCGGCAGGCAGGTCACCTTCACCGACCTCGAGCGCGACGCCAGCCGCTTCGCCAATCATCTGGTGCAGCGCGGGCTGAAGCCGGGAGAGAAGATCTCGACCATCTGCAACAACTCGGTCGAGTTCGTCAAAGCGCTGTTCGGCATCCACCGAGCCGGCCTGGTCTGGGTGCCGATCAACACCATGCTCGGTCCGGCCGACATGGACTACATCCTCGACCATGCCGAGGTGCGTTTCGCCATCATTGACGACAATCTCCACGGCCAGGCCGACCGCCGCACCGCGCTGGAAGCGCGCGGCATGGAGATGATCGCGATCGACTTGACCGGAAATGCCGGCAAGACCGGGTTGCAGGAATTCGACAGCCTGCTGAAGGGACAATCCGACATCGAGCCCGAGATCGAGATCAACGACCGCGATCTCGCGATGATCATCTACACCTCGGGCACGACGTCGCGACCAAAGGGCGCAATGCATTGCCATCTCGCGGTGGTCATGGCCGTGATGAGCAACTGCATCGAGATGCAGCTCTCGCGCGATGACGGGATCACCGGCCAGTTTCCGCTGTTCCATTGCGCCGGCCACGTGCTGCTGCTCAGCTATCTCTCAGTCGGCGGCCGGATGGCGCTGATGCGCGGCTTCGATCCGGTGGTCTGCATGGAGGCGATCGTCCGCGACAAGCTCACGGTGTTCGTCGGCCTGTCGTTGATGTACCAGGCGATCCTCGATCATCCTCGCCGGCGCGAATACGACCTGTCCGGCCTGCGTTGCTGTATCTACACCATGGCGCCAATGGGCAAGCCGCTGCTCGAGCGCGCGATGGCCGACATGTGCCCGAATTTCGTGCTGACCAGCGGCCAGACCGAGATGTATCCGGCGACCACGATGTCGCGGCCCGAAGTGCAGCTCGATCGCTTCGGCAATTACTGGGGCGAGTCGCTGATCGTCAATGAAACCGCGATCATGGACGACAACGGCAATCTGCTGCCGCGTGGCGAGATCGGCGAGCTGGTGCACCGCGGACCCAACGTGATGATGGGCTATTACAAGGACACCGAATCGACCGAGGAGGCGCGCAAGTTCGGCTGGCATCATACCGGCGATCTTGCTTTGATCGACGCCAATGGCGAAGTGCTGTTCCTCGACCGCAAGAAGGACATGATCAAGTCGGGCGGCGAGAACGTCGCCTCCGTCAAGATCGAGGAGACGCTGCTGGCACATCCGGCGGTGCAAAACGCCGCCGTGGTCGGCCTGCCGCATCCGCAATGGGGCGAGGCGGTCTCCGCCTTCGTCAAGCTGAAGCCCGGCGCGGTGGCCGACGAGGCCGGCATCGAGGCGCATTGCCGAAAGCATCTCGGCGGCTTCCAGGTGCCGAAGCTGGTGCGTATCCTTGAGGAGATGCCGATGACGGCGACCGGCAAGTTGCGCAAGGTCGAGCTGCGGCAGCAATACAGCGAGTATTTTGTGGAGCGCGCCTAGTGGCCATCATCGAGAACACCATCGCCACCGGCAGCGCCGGCTTCCAGGGCAATCGCGACGGCATGCTGGCGCTGATCGCCCGGATGCGGGGGCTGGAGGAACGGACGCGCAAGGCGTCGGCCGCGGCAAAGGATCGCTTCCACAAGCGCGGCCAGCTCTTGCCTCGCGAGCGCGTCGCGCTGGTACTCGATCCCGGCTCGCCGTTCCTCGAACTGTCAACGCTCGCGGGCTACATGTTCGACGTGCCGGATGCGGACAAGAGCGTGCCCGGCGGCGGGCTGGTCGCCGGCATCGGCTTCGTCTCCGGCATCCGCTGCATGGTCAGCGCCAATGATGCCGGCATCGACGCCGGTGCATTGCAACCCTACGGCCTCGACAAGACGCTGCGGGTGCAGGAGCTCGCGCTGGAGAACAAGCTGCCTTACGTGCAGCTGGTCGAAAGCGCCGGCGCCAATCTGCTGCGTTACCGCGTCGAGGACTTTGTCCGCGGCGGCAACATCTTCCGCAACCTGGCGCGGCTCTCGGCAGCGGGGCTTCCGGGCGTCCCCGTCACCCATGGGTCTTCCACGGCAGGCGGCGCCTACCAGGCCGGCCTGTCCGACCACCTCGGGATGGTGCGCGGCAGCCCCACCGCGTTCCGCGGCGCGCCGCCGCAGCCCAAGCACGCCCCCGGCGACATCCCGCCCTCGCAGGGCCCCGGCCGGGCCGCGCACACCCACGACGACG
>NZ_VKHP01000351.1 GCF_010811875.1 Bradyrhizobium uaiense | reverse complement strand
GCACCCATGGGCCCCGTGCAAAAGGTAGAAAGCACGGGGGTAGGACCACAGGTGTAACCGAAACAACCCGGCTTTCCCTGCGCGATGGGTTACGGCTTATACGTGCTCTCCCCGGCGAGACTGGGCTTTGTTGTCACCGCCTTCGCAAAAACGCTTACGCGTTTTGCGAGAGGACACCTACCACTAGGGCGTCAGGCCTGCACGATTTCGCCGTCCGCTTCATGCGCATTCGTCGACTGCGCGATCCGCGTCCACCGCATCTCGACCCGCGTTCGTGACGATCGCGAAGCGCCCCTCGATCGGGTGAGACGGGCGCATTGAACATCTGAGTTGGGTCCGGCGTCAAGTTAAATTCTGAAAAGCCGAACGAATTGATCAGGCATGGATGGCGCGTAACTCGCAGGGTCGCGCTCCCCTGCAATTTCCGGGAGCGGCCAGGAGAGCGGAGTGACGCCACATGGAATTATTCGTAGTGTCGCGCAGTCAGGATTGCGCGACGCATGATCGATGGCTTCATTGACCCGTTACCGCTGAGCCGAGGCAGAGCCGGATGCAGTTGTTGACACCAAGGCTCCTCCTCCGCCCATGGATCGATTCAGACAGACCGCCGTTTGCGGCGATGTCTGGGGATGCCGACGTCATGGAATATCTCCGCCCGCTCGCATCGCGGGACGCCTCCGACGCCTGGATCGACTTCCAGACCAGCCATCAATCCTCTCACGGATTCTGCATGTGGGCCGTTGAATCGAGAGCATCCGGCATATTCATGGGGGCCGTCGGACTATTGCGCATCGGCTTTGTCGCCCGCTTCACGCCCGCTGTCGAAGTCGGCTGGCGGCTGGCGAGGCCGTTCTGGGGACAGGGGTTTGCGATGGAGGCTGCGCGAGCGTCTCTTCGGTTTGGCTTCGAAGAGGTTCGTCTCGCGGAGGTCGTGGCGCATGCGAGCATTCGAAACGTTCGGTCCAGACGTCTGATGGCCAAGCTTGGGATGCGCCACGACAACGCAGAAGATTTTGACCACCCCCGCATCCCGGAAGATAACCCATTGCGTCGGCAAGTTCTCTATCGACTGACGCGAGATGCGTGGGTGTCTCAATGCTCATGACGTCACCACGCGATGGATCATCCGAAGGCGTGACTCCTGGCATTGGTCAAAGCCGGCCGTGTTCTGATTAACAAGATGCTTGAACCTCACAGGCTCCTTGCAGCCTGATTGCGCTCCCCGAGAAGTGACTCAAGTCACTGGAAGAGCGCGGCATCGGATCGTAGGAACCATCGTCGCAGCGGCGCATTGTCATTCATCCATCGGTTGAGCGGTATTATACCGCCAGTATCGGCATCCGTGCCGATCCTGTAGCGTCAGCTGTCCGCCGTGGAGCTCGTTAGCCGTCGTCTGTTGTATTTCAGGATTCTTCTCTTGGCACTTTTTGCATATCGAGCATCGGACAAGACGCCGCGATCGCGCGGGCGAACCACTGCCGCCAGAGCTGCGCGATGAAGTCGGACAAGGCCATCTGGTACGTCTCGTTCGCCGTGAGAAGCCCTGACGCCGGACACCACCGCTTCGCGCGTCAGACCCGTACCTTCACGACCGAACAGGATGCCAAGGCGTTTGCGCGCACCCTGCTCGTTCAGACGCAGGACGTCAGCGCCGGCACGATCAATCCGCATATGCCGAGACGCGTGATCGCGCCGGCGGCGATCACGGCCTGGGCCGGTGACAGCTGAGGCTTCTTCCTACAGAAAACGTGACGGCGCGAACGGCCTAAGCGGAATTTCGGGCGCCTTGCCGCTGAGGAGCTGCGCGACCAGCCGGCCGGTGCGGGCCGAGCCGACCAGGCCGACATGGCCATGGCCGAAAGCATAGACCACGTCGCGCGAGGCGCGCGCATGGCCGATGCAGGGCCGTCCGTCGGGCATGCTCGGGCGATGGCCGAACCAGGTCTTGATCCGTGATGGCGGGATATCCCTCGGCAGTTTCGGGAACATGCTGAGCAGATGCTCGCGCAGAATCTCGGCGCGCTTCCAGTTCGGCGCGGCGTCGAGCCCCGCGATCTCCACGGTGCCGGCGGCGCGCAGACCCTTGTCGGTCCAGTTGACGACCATCTTGGCATCCGCGGCCATCATCGAATTGCGCGGTCCGGATTCCGGATTCTCGATCATGACATGATAGCCGCGCTCGGTTTCCAGCGGCAGTGGATCGCCGATCGACGCGGTCAGTTGCTTGGAGCGCGCGCCGGCGGCAACCACCGCGGCGTCGCAGGCTATCTCGCCGGTCTCGGTGACCACGGCGACGAGCCTGTCGCCAGCGAGCCGGAGGCCTGTGGCCTTGGCGGCGACGCGCTTCGCGCCGTTGGCGACGGCGTGCGCGGCGAGCGCCGCGACGTAAGCGCCGGGATCGCGGCAGCGACCGGCCTCCTCGACCACGACGCCGAACTTGTAGCGCGGATGCAGGTCAGGCTCGCGCTGGCGCATCTCGTCTTCATCGAGCTCGAGCCATTCGATGCCGACGCGCTTGCGGATGCGCCAACCGAGGTCGCGGTCGAACGGCGCGCGCGAGGGAAACACGTGCATCACCCCGCGCCGCTCGATCAGTTCACCCACGCCGGCTTCCTCGGCGAGCTGCCGGTGCAACAGCGGCGCGTCCTTCAACAGATCGCGCATCGCCCGCGCGGTGGCCTCGACCTGCTGCTCGGTCCAGCTCGACAGCAGGTACTTGACCAACCAAGGCAGGGCCTTCGGCAGATACGACCAGCGGATCGAAAGCGGCCCGAGCGGATCCATCAGATAGCCGGGCACCTTCTTCCAGGTGCCGGGTTCAGCCGGCGGGATCACAGAATGCGACGACAGCCAGCCGGCATTGCCGTAGCTCGCGGCCTGGGTGCCACCGGGCTCGCCCGGATCGATCAGCGTGACGCGATGGCCCTCGCGTAGCGCCTCGATGGCGCTGATCACGCCGACCGCGCCGGCACCGATGATCGCGACGTGACGGCCCGTTCCGATCATCAGCGCTTCGCCTTTTGATTGGGCATGATCTCTTCGGAAAACCGCTTCGCACTTTTCCGCATCATGCCTCGGGCACAAAATCCTTGCCGACCGACAGCGCGCGCTGATCGACCAGGCAATGCAGGATCGCCGGCTTGCCGGAGGCCAGCGCGCGCTCGAAGGCGGGCGCGAAATCTTCGGTGCGCTCGACCCGCTCGCCATGGCCGCCGAACGCCTTGGCATAGAGCGCGAAGTCCGGGTTCTTGAGCTGGGTGCCGACGACGCGGCCGGGATAATCGCGCTCCTGATGCATGCGGATGGTGCCGTATTGCGCGTTGTCGATGACGACAACGATCAGCGGGGCGTCATACTGCACGGCGGTGGCGAACTCCTGCCCGTTCATCAGGAAGCAGCCGTCGCCGGCGAACGCGACGACGACGCGATCGGGATGATGCCGCTTGGCCATCACGGCCGCGGGCACACCGTAGCCCATCGAGCCCGAGGTCGGAGCAAGCTGCGCGGCGAAAGCGTGGAAGCGATGGTGGCGATGAATCCATCCGGCGTAGTTGCCGGCGCCGTTGCAGACGATCGCATCCTTCGGCAGCCGATCGCGCAGCCAGGTCACGACCTCGCCGTATTGGAAGCGGCCCGGCAGCTCGCGCGGCTTGTCGGTCCAGGCGAGATAATCCGCGTGCGCCTTGGCCGCCTCGCCCTTCCAGGCGGGAACGGATGCGGGCTTCATGGTCTCGACCGCGGCGGCGAAGGCGGTGGGCGTCGCCTGGATCGCCAGTGCCGGCTGGTAGACGCGGCCGAGCTCTTCGGAGCCCGGATGGACATGGATCAGCTGCTGGCTCGGTGTCGGGATGTCGAGCAGCGTGTAGGACGAGGACGGCATCTCCGACATGCGGCCGCCGATCAACAGAATGACGTCGGCGCCGGTGAATCGATCCTTCAGTTTGGGGCTCGGGCCGATGCCGAGGTCGCCGGCATAATGCGAATGGTCGGCGTCGAACAGCGAAGCACGGCGGAATGAGGTCGCGACCGGCAGGTCGAAACGTTCGGCAAAGCGCGCGATGCCCCTGGCCGCCTCTGCGGTCCAGGCCGAACCACCGAGCACCACCAGCGGCGCCTTGGCCGATGCCAGCATGGTGCCGAGGCGCTCCAGATCCGAAGGTGCCGGCCAGCTGGCCGCAGGCTCGACCTTCGGCGCGTCGGCGACCGCCGCGGTTTCGGTCAGCATGTTCTCCGGCAGCGAGATCACGACCGGACCCGGACGGCCCTGCAGCGCGACGCGAAACGCGCGCGCGACCAGCTCCGGAATGCGGTCGGGGCGATCGATCTCGACCGCCCATTTCGCCATGGTGCCGAACACCGCCTTATAGTCGAGCTCCTGGAACGCCTCGCGCTCGCGCATGCCGGTGTCGACCTGGCCGACGAACAGGATCATCGGGGTGGAATCCTGCATCGCGATGTGCACGCCATGAGCCGCGTTGGTCGATCCGGGGCCGCGGGTGACGAAGCAGATGCCGGGCCGCCCGGTGAGTTTGCCATAGGCCTCCGCCATCATCGCAGCACCGCCCTCGGCGCGGCAGATCACCACATCGATCGGGCTGTCATGCAAGGCATCCAGTGCTGCCAGATAGCTCTCGCCCGGCACGCAGGTGACGCGCTCCACTCCCTGCGCGACGAGCTGGTCGATCAGGATCTGGCCTCCGGTGCGGGCGTTGCTTTTGGTCATGAGGGCTCCCTGCAGCTACTGGCGCGCGCCTTGGCTTCGCGCGGATCGTGGTCCCACGGGGTTATGATAGACGGAAATATGGTGCAAGGCCGAAGCCGCGTCTCGAGGGCGAAGCTGCGTCAAGCCATGCGGTAGGCAATGGGCAACGTTGTTTCGTCATCGATTTCCGCAGAGCGGACGATCACCCGCAGGAACGAAGCGACCCGGTCGGCGAGCAAGCCAGTCATCGTCCGCCGATCTCGCCGCCGGCTCGCGGATGAGACGTCCCGACGCCGGTCAGTGGGCCTGAGCTGGGATCGCGACGCGACCACGCTACCTATGCGTGCTTCATTCGTGAATACTCCATCGACGCACCGACGATATGGAGCAGCCTCGCGCTCGTCGCAACGCGCCGACTGCCACGGCAGCGCGCATGCGCGCGAGTTGATCAGCAAGCCACATCCACAACTCCAAAGCCGCGCGAGCATCGCGCGTAACGATTGACGTCAAGCGCGTCGCGGCGCGCGCGACGATCGCGTGGCACAATCTGCATACACTTCGTCGCTATATGCACGACAACAATCATTTGCAGCGCGCGCGTGCGCGCCCGTAAGACTACGGTGCAGTATCGATCGCCTCATGCCTTTTGCAGCGGATCGCGCAGGTTTCGCAGCAAATCGTCGTCTTGCACGTCGATTTCGGCTGCACTCATCACATGCATCGCACGTTGCATCTTGCGCGATCGCGCAAGGCACACTGCATGCACTTCTGGACGGAACTCGAATCGCCTACGGTTCCATGCAGTCAGAAATTGTAAATCGTGTGTCGCACCTGCCCGCCGTCCGGCGGCGGAAGGCTTTCTGCTACCGATCAGGTGCAACGTTTTCAGTTCACCAAATTGATATCAATGCTGGAGGCAATGCATGTTGGGGATGAAGAGCGTCGCAAGCGTAATCGGCTCCGATCATTCGTACCGGCTGTTCGACGATATGCCGATCAGTGTCATGCTCTGCGAGCTGGACAATTTCAGGATCACCTACATCAACGAGTCGACACGGCAGAACCTGAAGAAGATCGAGCATGTGCTGCCGGTGAAGGTCGATGCACTGATCGGGCAGTCGATCGATATCTTTCACAAGAATCCGCAGCATCAGCGCCGGCTGCTGTCCGATCCGAAGAACCTGCCGCACAAGGCGCGCATCACCATCGGCGGCGAGACGCTCGATCTTACCGTGACGGCGATGACCAATTCGCGCGGCCGCTACTCGGGGCCGATGCTGACCTGGGAGCTCGCGACCGAGAAGGCGCGGCTTGAAACCCAGACCGAGCGGCTGTTGCAGATGCTCGACAACATGCCGATCAACATCATGATGTGCGATACCGATTTCAACATCACCTACATCAACCAGACCAGCCTCAAGACACTCGACACCGTGAAGCATCTGCTTCCGGTGGCGCCCGGCAAGATCCTCGGCAACTCGTTCGACATCTTCCACAAGAACCCGCAGCATCAGCGCCGCATCGTCGGCGATCCCAAGAACCTGCCGCATGCGGCCAAGATCAAGCTCGGCCCGGAAACGCTCGACCTCAGGGTCTCCGGGCTGACCGACAAACGCGGCAACTATACCGGCGCGATGCTGAGCTGGTCGGTCGTGACCGGCAATGTGAAGCTGGCGGA
This sequence comes from Bradyrhizobium uaiense, assembly GCF_010811875.1. GTDB lineage: Bacteria > Pseudomonadota > Alphaproteobacteria > Rhizobiales > Xanthobacteraceae > Bradyrhizobium > Bradyrhizobium uaiense. The sequence continues at coordinate 1,632 of NZ_VKHP01000351.1, read as the reverse complement.
CGATTTCGAGAAGGACGTAAAGGGCCTTGCGGGCATGCTGGCGTCAGCCTCGACGCAAATGCAGGGCACGGCACGATCGCTGACGACAACCGCCGAATTCGTCAACCAGCGCTCGGCAAGCGCGGCGTCCGCGTCCGAGGAGCTCTCCTCCTCGGTCACCGAGATCAGCCGCCAGGTGGCCGAAGCAAGCCGCATCGCCCGCATGGCGGTCGAGGAGGCCGAGAAATCCGACAAGCTGGTCGCTGGCCTCGTGACCATGGCGCAGAAGATCGGCGACGTCGTCGCCCTGATCAGCCAGATCGCCGGCCAGACCAACCTGCTCGCGCTCAACGCAACGATCGAGTCCGCGCGCGCCGGCGAGGCCGGCCGCGGCTTCGCCGTCGTCGCATCCGAGGTGAAGGCGCTGGCCAACCAGACCGCCAAAGCCACAGAAGACATTTCAGCGCAGATCAACGAGATGCAGACCGCGACCGGCAACACCGCCACGGCGCTGAAGGCGATCTCGCAGGTCATCGTCCAGATCAGCGAAATCTCGACCGTGATCGCCAGCGCCGTCGAGGAACAGGCCGCGGCCACCAAGGAGGTGACCGCAAACATCAACGGCACGACCAAGGCCATCGACGATGCCAGCAAGGCCGCCGAGAGCGTGCTGTCGGCTTCCGGAGAGCTCGCCAGCAATGCGTCCGAGCTGGAAGTCCAGGTCGACAAGTTCCTCAAGAATGTCCGCGCGATGTAGGGCCGCCGAGGTCGCGCGCTTGCCTACAGCGAGCGCGCGATCAGGACCTTCATGATCTCGTTGGTGCCGCCATAGATCTTCTGGATGCGGGAATCGATGAACATCCGCGAGATCGGATATTCCTGCATGTAGCCGTAACCGCCGTGCAGTTGCAGGCATTCGTCGGCGGTCTCGACCTGCTTCTGCGAACACCACCATTTCGCCATCGACGCCGTCACGGTGTCGAGATCGCCGGCGACCAGGCGCTCGACGCACCAGTCGACGAACACGCGGGCAATCATCGCCTCGGTCTTGCGTTCGGCGAGCGTGAACGCCGTGTTCTGGAACTCGATCAGCGGCTTGCCGAAGGCCGTGCGCTGCTTGGTGTAGTCAGCGGTGATTTTGACCGCACGCTCCATCGAGGCGACCGCGCCGATCGCAAGCGACAGCCGCTCCTGCGGCAGTTGCTGCATCAGCTGCACGAAGCCGCTGCCCTCCTCATTGCCGAGCAGGTTTTCCGGCGGCACCGTGACATTGTCGAAGAACAGTTCCGACGTGTCGGAGGCATGCAGGCCGATCTTGTCGAGATTGCGCCCACGCCGGTAGCCCTCGGCACCCGCGGTTTCAACCACGATCAATGAGATGCCCTTGGCGCCGGGCGCGCCGGTGCGCGCCACCACGATGACGAGGTCGGCGGCTTGGCCGTTAGTGATGAAGGTCTTCTGGCCGTTGATGACGTAGGAATTGCCCTGCTTCTTGGCGGTGGTCTTGATGGCTTGCAGATCGGAGCCGGTGCCGGAGCTGACCACCGGTGTTTCCGTCCACAGCGCGATCGTCGCGCATTACATCGTCAACTACGGCTCGGAGGAGCAGAAGCAGCGCTGGCTGCCGAAGATGGCGTCCGGCGAAATGGTCGG